>CAVIBE010000111.1:0-12570 GCA_963640885.1 Oscillospiraceae bacterium
ATACGACGATAATCATGCTGATAATTATGATTTTTGTGATGATACTCAGGATATCAGACAAAGGAAAGCATTTTGTAGCTCTTAATGATTGGGTAAAGAGAAATACGTTATTTATATTTCCTGAAATATATGAAACGGGCGTAATGCCCACGACTCGCGCTTTACTGATATGTATTCCATGTATGGTTGCGGTTCTTTTAAATATTCCAATATCTAATATCGTGAGGTGACACAATGACATTTAAGTTTAATATCAGAAAAAAAGATTTTTATAACGTTAGAGCTTATGAATTTTCAAGCACTAAGAGCTTCAGAGTTTTAGTATTTGTGGAGAGGCTTGCGGGCATAATCGTACTCGGTGTAGCGGCATATGTGCTCAAAAATTACATAGACAATGTAATCCTTCTGTTTTTATTTATAGCGGCCTGTCTTGTATGGGTAATAGGTTTTCCTTGGATAATGAATGTGAGGTTCAGGGCACACGCCAAGAAGGAAATCGAGGAATCCGGAGAGCGGGTTCGAGAGGGCGAAGTTCAGGTTACTTTCGGTGAAAATGTTATCGAGCAGCGTTCGCCCGGAAATGTTGTAAGAAGAATAACATACAAAAGGGTTATATGGGTTGAAGATTCAATAAAATATGTGCTTATATATGACGATGCGAATCCGACGCCTATAATCATTCCGAGCGATGAAATCTTTGAAAGCAAGGAAGAACGTCAGAAGTTTGTCAAGGATCTCAGAGATGACTGTAACATCAAGGTTGAGGACAGACGTAAGGCTTTAGGAAAATCGCCTAAGCTCAAGGTTCACAAATAAAAATATCTTGATAAAATGTAAAAAAATGGAGACTTTGGTCTCCTTTTTTTTACGGGCGCGGAGCCTCGAAACGAGATTAGCGTAGGGAACGTACCTGTGTGTCGTTCCTTTCAGAAACGAGCGGCAGATATTCTAAAAATTTTCTGAGTGCCAGAGGGGCGCTCTTTTTTTCTTTAAGTGCCAGACCGATTTCGCGGTATGCGGGCACATCAAGCTTTTTCGCAACTATGCGATACGGAATACGCTTTAAAATCAATTCAGGCAAAATACTGACACCAAGACCGCTTTCGACCATAGACATGATAGCATAGTCGTCCCATGTGGTGAAATGAACTTGCGGAGATAGATTGTTTCGCGCAAATATTTCCGAAACTTCGGCTCTTGCACCTTTTTCCAAAAGCATAAACGGCTCGTCGCACAAAGCTGAGAGCGGAACTTGTTCAAGTGTTGAAAGCGGATGATTTTCGGGCAGAATTGCCAGCAGGTTATCATAGGCTAAAGATATGGTTTCAAAATCAGGCTTTGTCGGAAGCCGCAAAAAACCGCAGTCAACCATACCATCCGAAATCCAGGCTTCGATTTCTGTATAGTCGCCCAACAAAAGCTCATAATCAATATCAGGATAATCCTTTTGAAATTCCTTGATAATATTAGGCAGCCAGTGCGTTGCAACGCTGGAAAATGTGCCGATACGAATAAGGCCGGATTGTACTCCATGCAGTGCATCGACTTCCATCTGTAATTTTTGATATTCTTCACAAAGATTTTTAGCATAGGTAAGAAGGCGGGAACCGTCGGAAGTCAATCGCACGCCTGCTCTGCTGCGCGTGAGAAGAGTAATATCCCATTCGGTTTCCAAATCGTGAATCATGCGGCTTATGCCGGACTGGGAATAGTTCAAAATTTCTGCGGCTTTGCTGAAACTCCCGTATTCTACTGTTTTAATAAATGCCATGTATTTTAAAATATTCATTTCCATATCGTCAGCCCTTTCATACTCCTTGCTTTTATATCCGGTTTTGTGATTTTAAAGATGATAAATATTCACTTTTAAAATATATGCGTTAATGATACGATATATATAAAATTTTTTCAAGAAGAAAAGAGGGTGTTTTTTATGTTTTATGTCAGTGAACCTGTAAATACTGCGCCGGAGCAATTTAAAAATGCTCTGCAAGAAAAAACCTATGCTGCTTTGGCGGATTTACAACTTGAATATGAGCGCGTTGACACTGATGAAGCAATAACGATGGAGGATTGTATTCTAATCAATGAGAAGCTTCAGATGAAGATGGTAAAAACTTTGTTTTTATGCAATCGCCAGAAAACTGAGTTTTATTTGTTTATCACAGCGGGCAATAAACCGTTTCGTTCTAAGGAATTTAGCGCCGCTCTGGGAGCTTCGCGGGTTTCGTTTGCGCCGGCTGAGTTGATGGAGGAATTGTTGGGTACAAAAATTGGCGCTGCAACTGTTTTTAGTGCTTTGCTTGAGAGCGCTCGCAATGTTCAGATTGTTTTTGACAGGGATGTGGTGCGTGAGGAGTGGTATGGATGCAGTGATGGCACAACTACGGGTTATATGAAAATAAAGACAAGCGATATTATGGACAAATTGCTGCCATATGCCAAAGCCAGATATACGGTAATTGCAATTTAATAGCATTTGTGCCAAAAAATACCGTGATACGTTCTCCTTGAAAAAAGAAGCTGTATCACGGTTTATGTTATTGATTAATTATCACACTCAATTCGCTGCCAATGTCTGGTTTGAAAAAGCTCTCAGCTTTTTGGCTACATAGGCTGAGATGACACACAGGACCACGTCGCCCGGGATAGTTGGAATTACTCCGCCTACGAATAAAGGCCAGAGCGCAATCGGAGTGTTGATAACATAGTTGCAGATGAAATAATAGTAGAAAAATCCGATTACATATATTACGAATATGCCCGCAATTCCTGCCAGAAACAGAACCGGAAGTGAGCGGGTGCGGCTTTTTTCAGCAATTTTACCTGCTATATATCCGCCTGCGCAAAATCCTATTATGTAGCCAAAAGTAGGCTTTGCGACATACCAGAAACCGCCGCCGGCAGTAAAAATCGGAAGACCGACAAGACCCAGAACAAGATAAAGCAAGCTGCTGAGAGCGCCCAGACGGCTGCCGAGAATCAGCCCGGCAGAGATTACAAAGAAAGTTTGTAACGTAAACGGTATCAGCGGTATAGGAACTTTAATAAAAGCACCGACGGCGATGAGCGCAGCAAAAAGCGCACAGTAAATCATGTTTCTTGTTTTCATATTTTTCCCCTTTTTCACAAAATATTTTTTGATGAATTGTTAACTAAATTCAAAATTAAAGTTAACAATCCGAATTATACAGACTAACCATAAATTTGTCAACTTTTTTGAAGCATGTATTTAATTTTATATATTTTTGTGATAAAATACCGTATTTAAGGGGGATATCTTCGATATGGGTAAATCGAAATCCCTTTTGCAAAGCAAACATTGTAAAAAATCAGGAGGACCAAAAAATGAAATTAGTAGTAAAGGTAGGAACATCTACACTTGCATATTCCACAGGACTGCTTAATTTAAGACACGTGGAAAATTTATGCAAAGTACTTAGCGACATCAAAAATTCCGGTATAGAATTAGTTCTTGTATCTTCAGGAGCTATCGGCGTAGGATACGGAAAATTGTCAATGAAAGAAAGGCCCTCTGATGTACCCACTAAACAGGCTGCTGCGGCAATCGGACAGTGTGAGCTGATGTATACGTATGATAAATTGTTTTCGCAGTATAATCATACTACGGCACAAATACTTCTTACATCCAACGATATTGAGATAGAAGAGAGAAACAACAACTTCTTAAATACAATAGTAAGACTTCTTCAGCTCGACGTATTGCCAATAATAAACGAGAACGATACGGTTACTGTCAGTGAAATCGTCATAGGCGATAATGACAAATTAGGAGCGGAGGTTGCAAAGACTATAGGAGCAGACCTTATGGTAATTCTTACCGATACGGAAGGCTTGTTTGACAAAAATCCGGTCACTAATCCGGACGCAAAACTTATTCCTGTCGTAGAGGAAATTACTCCGAAACTTTATAGCAGCGCGTCAGGCTCCGGCTCAAAGCTGGGAACCGGCGGAATGAGAACAAAGCTCAATGCGGCTGAGATAGCTACAGAAGCCGGTTGTGAGATGGTAATTGCAAATGGCAAAAAACCTGAGCTTTTGTATGATATATTAGAAGGAAAATCCGTAGGAACGAAATTTATTGCAAAGAGCAAACGAAAAGAAGAGTTAATGTAGCAGAGAAAACGCGCTAAACTCGGGATTTGCCCGCATAAAACAGGAGAAAATATGAAAACAACACTTGAAATAATGAAAGATGCCAAAAAGGCTGCGCCTGAAATGGCTATTATATCGGAAGAAAAGAAAAACGAGGCTCTGATGAAAATGGCGGACATGCTTATCGAAGCAGAGCAGGATATATTGAAAGCAAATAAAACGGACGTCGAGAATGCAGAAGGCACAATATCGCCTGTTATGATTGACAGACTAACTCTTACACCGCAGAGAATAGCGGATATGGCTAAGGGAATCCGCGAAGTTGCGGCTTTGCCCGACCCGGTCGGCAGGATAATCAGAACACACACCCTGCCTAATGGTTTGGTAATCAACAAAATGTCGGTACCTCTCGGAGTTATTGCAATAATCTATGAAAGCAGACCTAATGTTACCTCAGATGCGGCAGCACTTGCGCTCAAGAGCGGAAACGCGTGTATTCTCAGAGGCGGAAAAGAGGCTTTTAATTCGGCAAAGGCTATAGTCGAGGCTCTGCAAAAAGGTCTTGAAATGGCGGGATTGCAAAGAAATCTCGTACAGCTCATTCAGGATACGACAAGGCAAAGCGCAGCCGAGCTGATGAACGGAGTCGGTTATATTGACCTGCTTATCCCGCGAGGAGGCAAGGGCTTGATCCAGTCTTGCATTGATAATGCCAAGGTGCCTTGTATACAGACCGGAACGGGAATCTGTCATATTTATGTCGATGAATTTGCAGATCTTGACAAGGCGATAAATATTGTTGAGAATGCTAAGACCAGCCGACCGTCAGTTTGCAATGCGGCAGAGGTTTGTCTGGTACATGAAAAAGTGGCGGATAAATTTATGGCTATGATGAATGAGCGACTGGTTGAAAAGCGCAAAGCGAGCGGCCTCATACCGGTGGAATTTAAAACAGACGAATTTTCTACAGAATTTTTGGATTATATAATGGCTGTCAAAACTGTCGGCTCAGTCAGGGAAGCGATTGAGCATATAAGCAGATATTCGACAAAGCACAGCGATGCTATCATTACTGAAAACAAGGAAAATGCGGATTTGTTTGTCAAGATGGTAGACAGCGCGGCGGTTTATGTAAACGCATCGACCAGATTTACCGATGGCGGAGAATTTGGTCTGGGCTGTGAAATGGGAATATCGACGCAGAAGCTTCACGCAAGAGGACCTATGGGGCTTGAGGAGCTTACTTCATATAAATATGTTGTTTTGGGCAACGGTCAGATTCGATAAAGACCGGATTCAATAAGAGCCGGGTTTGATAACGATTGATTTAAGGCGGAGGCCTGGGTCAGGGCACAGCCTGACCCGGTCGCGTTATGACGCTGTGGGTCGAAATCCCTGCAGGGCGGTCGCTCGGATTTGGGCGGAAAATTTCAGGCACTGTTAAGGTGCCTTTTTTAAGGTGAAAAGCTGAAATGAAAAATATTGTACTGGCATCTGCTTCACCAAGGCGCATAGAGATGTTTCGTGACAATGGAATAGATGTTAAGATAATGCCTGCGGATGTAGACGAGTCCTTGCCTGATGGCATAAAGGCTGCCGATGCGGTAATGTTTCTTGCATTAAAAAAAGCGCTTCATATCGAAAAAAAGCTTATTGATGAGGGCAAAGCGGGCAGTCTGATAATTGCTGCCGATACGGTTGTCTTTGAGGATGGCATTCTTGGAAAACCTGCTGATGAAAGTGAGGCTTTTGAGATGCTTAAATTGCTGAGGGGCAGGAGCCATTACGTTGCAACCGGTGTTGCGCTGGTTGAGGCGGGCGGCTTGTACCGTAAAGTTTTTTACGACCGGACAGAGGTTGAGTTTACTGACTACAGCGATGATGAGATAAGAGCGTATATTGCAACCGGCGAGCCTATGGATAAGGCGGGAGCTTATGCTATACAGGGCGGCTTCGGCAAATATGTTAAAGAGTACAGGGGCTCGTATAAAAATATAGTGGGATTTCCCTGGGAAAAATTTGAACGCGAAATCGGCGATTTTGAAGCGTAAATCTTAAAGCGGAATCTTAAAAAGGTGAAAAATATGCCGAAAATCTCTCTAACGAATATGTGAAAGGTTGGCAAAGCCTAAATTTAGGCACAAATTTTGCTGATTTTGTAAAAAATATATAAAAAATATTGAAATATGTTGCCTGTTGTGGTAACGTATTTTCGTTGGTTTAAAATAAGTTTTGTTTTTAATGCTGAAAATTTTGCAAAACTGAATTTGGCTAACTCTCTGGAGAGTCCCTATGGGCGCCGAAGGTTTAAGCGGGAAGGATTGAGCACCCTTTTTGCGATATCTCAGGCAAAAGGACAGAGCGTTCGGTTTATGCTTGCTGTCTGTTCTCCGGAAGTCGATTGAAAATCGGCTTTCAATTTTTTTGCTTAATTTTAAAGACGGAGGAAAAAGAGAAATTATGAATTTTAATGTATTTCTTGACAAGCTCGATGGTATAGTTTGGGGCGTTCCTATGATGATTCTTATAATGGGAACGGGCATATTTGTAACATTGAGAATCGGTTTTATGCAGTTCAGAAAGCTTGGTTTGTCTGCAAGGTACATGTTGACGGAGGAACCGGGTATTAAATCGGACGGCGAGGTTTCAAACTTTGAGGCTTTTTGTATCGCGATGTCGGCTACTATAGGAACAGGTAACATCGTAGGTGTTGCTACGGCTGTAGTTATCGGCGGACCGGGAGCTTTGTTCTGGATGGTATTTGCGGCTTGTATAGGTATGGCTACGAAGTATGCGGAATGTGTTCTGGCTGTAAAATTCAGGGATGTAGATAAAAACGGAAGAGCGATCGGCGGACCGTTCCTTTATATAGAAAAAGGTATGGGCAAGAATTGGAAATGGCTTGCCAAATTATTCGCATTTTTAGCTGCTTTGGCAGGGCTTTTAGGTATCGGTACTATCGTACAGATTAACGGTATTTCTTCTGCTGTTGCAACTTTCTTCGACCCGAATGCTGAGCATACTGTAGCTCTGTTCGGAAACGATTATACTATTGCGACTGTTGCGAGTGCTGTAATTGTTACTGCTCTGGTTGCGCTGGTTATCATCGGCGGCGTTAAGAGAATCGGTAAGGTAACGAGCTATATCGTGCCTGTAATGGCTGTTTTATATATTGCTGTTTGTGTATTTGTTCTCATTTGCAATATTACGGCTATTCCTGATGCTATTGTTGAGATCTTTGCCGGTGCGTTTGGTGCAAGGGCTGCTGCCGGCGGTGCTCTTGGTGCTATTATGTTGGCTATGCAAAAGGGTGTTGCAAGAGGTATTTTCTCAAACGAAGCGGGTCTTGGTTCAGCGCCTATCGCTATTGCTACTGCTCAGACGAACGAGCCTGTAAGACAGGGTCTGATAAATTCATTTGGCGTATTTATTGATACTGTTATCATTTGTAATTTGACTGGTCTTTCTATTATCGTTACTGATTCGCATTTGATTGGTAAAGAGGGTGCGGATGTTACAATTAATGCGATTGCTACGGGAACTCCTTTGGGTCAGTCTCTCGGCGCTTTTGTGCTTATGATTTGTCTGGCATTCTTTGCTTTTACAACTATTCTTGGTTGGGATATTTATGGTGAAAGATGTCTGGAGTATCTGTCCGGTGGTAAGATGGGCCCGGTTAAGGTTTACAGATGGCTTTATATCATTGCTGTATTGATTGGACCGTTCCTGACAGTAAGTGCTGTATGGACGGTTGCGGATATTTTCAATGGTTTGATGGCTATCCCGAACTTGATTGGTGTTCTGGCTCTGAGCGGAATTGTTGCTAAAGAAACGAAGAGTTATTTTGACAGGCTGAACAGCGGTGAGCTGAAGGACAGATAAATTTGATATGATTTGATGCCGATGCAGAAATGTGTCGGCATTTTTTTCGACTTATGGCATAAGAAGGGGCGCTGCCTATCTGCCGCGGAACGGTTGATGAACCGTTCCCTACGAGATCCTATATATTGGATTAGAAACATGCGGTGTTTATACGATGCGGCGTAAAACTTATTTTTGCCCTTTTCAAAACTTTTTTTGATTTTTAATTTCATTTTCGGTATATACTTGATACAATATAATCCGTTGAAGCGTCTCGTCAGCCTGCTGTCCGTAAACATATTTTTTACTCAAGAAGGATGAATCCTCGGGCTGCTGCGACAAAGTGACAAAAGCGTTAAAGGAACAGGAAAATAAAAATTATGTTTGAAATTAAAACTGATTTAGAGAAAAAAATAGAAAAAAACGTCATGAGAGTGGAAAAACCGGCGAGGTATATAGGCGGCGAGCTCCACTCAGTGAAAAAACCGCCAGAAGATGTGAATATAAGGGTGGCTTTCGGATTCCCGGATATGTATGAGATAGGAATGTCCAATCTGGGACTTCAGATTTTGTACAAGGTTCTAAACGACATCCCCGATGTGCAATGCGAGAGAGTTTATTGCCCTGACGTGGATTTTGAGAAAATCATGAGAGAAGAGGGCATACCACTTTATACTCTTGAAACAAAACGAGCAGTCATAGATGCGGACATATTTGCAATGAGCGCCCAATACGAAATGTTGGTCACAAATGTTGTCAATATGATAGACCTTGCAGGAATGGCAGTATATGCCAGAGACAGAAAAGAAACCGACCCCTTTGTTATAATCGGCGGACCTTGTACATATAATCCTGAGCCGATTGCCGAGATTGCCGACGCATTCTCAATCGGTGAGGGCGAAGAGGTTCTCGTTGAAGTGATGGACAAGTTCAGAGAATGGAAGGACTCGGGAAAACCGAAAATCGAGTTTCTGAAATCTCTTTGTGAAGTGGAGGGAATTTATGTCCCGTCTTTTTATGATTTTGAATATAACGATGACGGAACTATAAAAAAAATAGTAAAGCTCTACGATAAAGCACCGGATTTGGTAACGAAAAGAATAATTGAGGATTTGGACAACGTTTCGTATCCGACGAGCCCTGTAGTGCCTTTTATGTCGACCGTACACGACAGAGCGGTGGTGGAGATTTTCAGAGGCTGCACGAGAGGCTGCCGCTTTTGTCAGGCAGGGATGATTTACAGACCTGTCAGGGAGAGAAGCAAGGAAAAAATCAAGGAAATTGTTAAGGAACAGCTTAAAGCGACCGGATATGAGGAGCTGTCGATTCTGTCTCTTTCAACCGGCGACTATTCTCAGGTAGAGGAGCTGGTAACAGAGCTCATGGCGATGTGCAGAGAAAACGATGTTTCGATGTCGCTGCCGTCTCTGAGGCTGGATTCGTTTTCGTTTAAGGTGATGGACGAAATCCAGGGATACAAAAAGTCGGGGCTTACTTTTGCACCGGAAGCGGGAACCCAGCGTTTGAGGAATATAATAAATAAGGATATTACCGATGATGACATCTATTCGGCGGCAAAACAGGCGTTCGAGCTCGGCTGGAACGGGATAAAACTGTATTTTATGGTAGGACTTCCGCAGGAAACTGACGAAGACCTTGCCGGAATAGCGGAGGTTGCCCGCAAGATTGTGGAGATATACAAAGCTCAGCACGATGGCAAAACCGGCAGACTTAATGTGACTGTCAGTGTGTCCAATTTTGTGCCTAAGCCGCATACTCCGTTTCAGTGGTTTGCCCAGAATACCGACGAAGAATTTGACAGAAAGCATCAGTTCATAAAAGAGCTGATAAAGCCGATGAAATGCGTAAGGCTGAATTATCATGACAGCACGACCAGCTATCTTGAGGGCGTTATTGCGCGTGGCGACAGAAGAATTACAAAAGCGATTGTCGAGGCTGTGAGACTTGGCTGCAAGTTTGACGGATGGAGAGAGCATTTTAATTTCAACAAGTGGATGCAGGCTTTTGCCAATACGGGAATAGACCCGGATTATTATGCCAGAAGAGAATGGGGAATTGACGAGATATTGCCGTGGGATATTATCGGCACAGGTGTCGATAAAGAGTTCTACATACGTGAAAACGAAAAAGCTAAGAAAGGCGAAATTACTAAGGATTGCAGAGAAAAATGCAATGCCTGTGGCGTAAATAAGGTATTTAGGTGTTAATATGAAATTTTTGATTAAGTTTACAAAGCACGGAAATATGGTATATATTTCTCATCTCGATATAATGAGATTGTTTCAGAGGACTTTAAAGCGAACTGATATAAAGCTGAAATATTCCGAAGGATATTCTCCTCATCCAAAGATGAGCATAGTGCAGCCGCTGTCTTTGGGATATACGAGCGTAGGCGAATATTTTGAATTTGAGACGCAAAATGATTTTGATACGGAAGATATTCTCGCAAGAATGAATGGAGCAATGCCAGAGGGAATTGAGATTTTATCATGCGCAATATTGACAGAAACGAAAAAAGCTGTAGGAGCGCTTATAACAAAGGGCGAGTATCTGATAGGCGCTGACGAGGCTTCGTCGGAAGATGAGATAAAAGCTTTGTGCGAAGCTGTTGACGAGCTGAGAGCAAAAGAGCACATAATCATAGAAAAAGTGCAAAAAAAATCAGGCAAAGTAAAAGAAATTGACATAAGAGAAAAAATAGAGCGCATAGAGGTTGAAAAGGCGGAGGCTGACAAGGCCGTGATACGTGTTATGGTTGATACGGGCAGTTATTCCAATCTGAACCCCGAATTAATTATTGTGAAATTGAAAGAATACATGAAAAATCACGGGTCGTCACTCAACTTCCATGTTCAAAGAGAAGAGATGTTTGCAGATTCTGCAACCGGGGGCGCAATTCCTCTGTATTTGCTAAAGTGAATTGATAGAAACTCCCTTGCATGGTAAAATTAGTAAAGCTATACAAGGGGGTATTTTTATGGAATTGACTTTTAAACAAAAGATGATTGTTTTTGCGGTTATGCTTGGGATTTTTATGTGCAGCGTTTTTATCAAGCAATGGATAGATGCCAGAGAAGTTTCGGCTAATCTTTCAAAGGGCACTGACGTGAGCGAAACCGTAACCGGTCAGGAAGAGACGAACAATGAGGAAAACTATAGCGAGATTGTTATCGACGTGGAAGGAGCTGTTGTTTATCCGGGAATAGTGAAATTAAGCGAAGGAAGCCGGATTTATGAAGCTATTGAAGAAGCAGGCGGACTGCTTGAAACGGCAGATACGAAATATGTTAATCTCGCTGAGGAAATCACAGACGGCAGCATAATTTATGTGCCTTTTCAAGGCGAAAATACTCAGCAATACGCCTCGGGCACGACACAAGGCGGCGATTCGAGCGCAAGCCTGATAAACATAAATACTGCCGGAAAAGATGAATTGATGCAGCTGCCGGGTATCGGCGAGGCATATGCGCAGGCTATAATTGATTATCGAAGCAGCGCGGGCAGTTTTAAGAACAAGGAAGACCTGATGAATGTTTCGGGTATTGGCGAAGCTAAATTTGAAAAAATAGAGCCGCTCATATGTGTATATTAATAGCTGAAGAAATGAGTATATCAAAAAAACGTTTTTTGAATATTCGCTTCTTTACATGAAACGGCAGATTGGCAGAAAACGCAACAACGGGAAAAGAAAAATGGGAAATTATAAGGTAGGAGAAGCATGGATACAGACAAAGTAATACAAGAGGCGAGAAAAACGAGTGTTCTTACGCCGGATTTGGTGGAAAATTTCGTTTTTTCACTATACAGACAAGACAGTGAACTTTTAAAAGAACTCAGAGCTTTAGCGGAAGAAACTTTAGTTCCAATCATAACAAGAGACGCGGAGCGGCTTATCTACACTTTATGCGCCATAAAAAAACCGCGCCGGATTCTCGAAATAGGCACTGCAATCGGATATTCCGCGATTTGTTATGGAATTGCCGCACCAAAAGCAGAAATAACAACGATAGAAAACAGAGAGCGCTCTGTTTATAAAGCAAGAAAAAATATAGAAAGAGCAGGTTTTGCTGACAGAATTTCCGTAATATATGGAAAAGCCGAGGAGGTTTTGCCAGAAATAAAAGGAAATTTCGATCTTATTTTTATTGACGCGGCAAAAGGGCAATATCACAAATTTTTTGAGCTTTGTGAGAAAAACATGAGTCCGGGAACTCTTATTATTTCAGACAATGTGCTTTATAAAGGGATGCCCTGTGATCCGTCGTTTATCGACGAGAGGCGCAATAAAACGATAGCAAATCGCATGAGAGAGTATTTAAATTTTTTGTGCAGCGACAGTCGGTTTGAGACCTCTCTTTTAGCCGTTGGCGATGGAATAGCGCTGTCATACTATAAATAGAAGTGAAACAAGCTTAGCTGATGGTCGGAGCCTGGTGGCTGAAAAATTAATCATTTATTTTCAAGCAGAAAGATGATAAAATCAAAACGTATGTACATATTTGAGTAGTAAATGAAAGGCAGGCATCATGGCACGAGATAACAGAAGAAGCAGAGATGCGAAAGGTGTAAGAC
>CAVIBE010000112.1:0-6330 GCA_963640885.1 Oscillospiraceae bacterium
GTAGAAGATGCTGCTCAGGGCGTTATGTCAAAGTACAAAGGTAAAGCTCTTGGTTCAATCGGCGATATCGGATGCTATTCATTCCATGAAACAAAGAACTACAGCATGGGCGAAGGCGGAGCTATCCTCTTCAGAGATGATGAAGAGCTTGCTGATGAAGGCGAAAGAAGAAGAGAAAGCGGCACAAACAGAAGAAGATATATCAGAGGCGAACTCGACAAGTATACATGGGAATTCCTCGGTTCATCTTTCCTTCCGAGCGAACTCAATGCAGCATTACTGCTTCCACAGCTTGAGAGAGCAGACGAAATCAATGTAAACAGAAATATGTACTGGAATATGTACAGCGAAAGACTTGCTGACCTTGAAAAACAGGGAATAATCGAGCTGGCTAAGATTCCTGATACTTGCGATTTCAATGCTCATATGTTCTATTACAAGATGAAGGACATCGACGAAAGAACAAAGTTCATCGATTACATGATGAATACAAAACATATCAAGGTTATGTCTCACTATATTCCGCTTCATGACACAAACGGCGGTCACAAATATGGCAGATTCCATGGCGAAGACAAGTATACAACAAAGGAAAGCGAAAGACTCGTAAGACTTCCTTTATACTACAACATGGGAGAAGATACTCTTGATATGATCGTTGAAGCTATTTATGAATTCTACAAGAAATAGGATAAACAGTTTTAATGGATTATCTCCAAATTAAATAATAAAGCAAAAAGGGCGGCTGTTTTCAGCCGCTCTGCCCCTTTGTATGACGTTTTTTACAAGCTATTATTTGTTTTATTTTGGCGGTCTTTCGCCGTAATATTGATAATATGTGGTTTCGATACGACCGTTGTAAAGTTTTCTGCGCCTGTCAGATTTTTTAAATTTCATGCTTTTCTCAAAGCTCTTATCGCTTGTTATTATGTAAAGCGAAAGGGTTTTATTTTTTGACATTTTGTAGTTAAGCTCGCTATATATTCCGGCAATATCATGTTTGTTTCCGATTCTTTCGCCGTAGGGCGGATTCGTGATTATGATTGCATAATCATCGTTTAATTCCAGCTCGTTAAATGGCAGCCTGCGAAATACTATATCGTCGCTCAGACCTGCCTGAACGGCATTTACTCTGGATGCGGAAACCGCCTTAGGGTCTATGTCAGAACCGTAGATTTTCAGCTGTATATCTGAATTTATGGCTTTAAAAGCCTCTGCTCGTTCCTGTTTCCATATTTCTTCGGGAATTTGAGGCCAGCTCTCTGAAATAAAGTGGCGAGATAAACCCGGAGCGATGTTTTTTCCTATCATAGCTGCTTCAATTGGTATTGTGCCTGAACCGCAAAACGGATCGATTAAGATTCGCTCAGGCTTCCAAAAACTGAGCTTTATCATTGAAGCAGCAAGAGTTTCTTTGATAGGCGCGGCAACATCGGCGGCGCGGTAGCCTCTCTTGTGAAGTCCCGGTCCTGAGGTGTCTATTGCCAGAGTTACAACGTCTTTGAGTAAAGTCATTCTTATGTTATAGACAGGCCCTGTCTCTTCAAAATAGTCAACCGGATAGGTTTGTTTGAGACGTTCTACTACAGCTTTTTTAATTATTTTCTGACAGTCGGATATGCTGAAAAGCTTTGATTTTACTGAAGTGCCGTTTACTGTAAATTTCCCGTCCAGAGGAATCCATTCTTCCCAGGGGAGGGCTTTTGTCTGCTCGAAAAGCTCTGTAAATGTCTCGGCGCGAAATTCTCCCATTTTGAGAAGAACTCTGTCAGCGCACCTTAGCCACAGATTGCTTTTTGCGATAGTAGCTTCGTTGCCGATATATGTGATTTTTGCATCTTCTGATTTTATTATTGTACAGCCTAAATCCTGAAGCTCGCGTTTTACGACCGCTTCAAGACCGAAGGTTGCAGTTGCTATAAGTTCTAATTTTGCCATTGTAAGCTCCTTTCATGGAGATATTCTAACATCTATGAGGAAATCTTTGCAAGGAGAATAGGCACATGATATAATGTTTTTCGTAAAAAACAGAGCTGAAAGGAGCAAATTATGCTTATTAAAATATTTGACAGGGAAATAGAATTTAATTTACATACAAAATCCGCAAGAGCGGCGGTAGAGCTGATATCAAAGGAAGCGCAGGACAAAGACCTGGTTTTGAGCCACATAATAGTGGACGGAAACGAAGTCAGAAACGATCTTATAAAATATTTAGAGGATCATAAAGAAGAAATAGAAGTTGTGGAGGCTGTCGCAACCGAAAAAATAATGCTTCCGGTAGAAAATGCGATGATGATAAAGGTAACTCTTGACGGGATGCTTCCTGTATTGGAAATACTTCCGGAGGATTTCCGCCTGGGAATTTCGGCGAGAGGCTGGAAGGAATTTGAGACTGTAATAGATACGATTCTTTTTGTAGACAAGGCTACAAAGAGAATTTTTACGATGTTTATAGATGCAGGAAACGGAAAACTGACGTCTGCGTGGGATAAAATAAGAAGTGAATATCTGAAACTGGATAAGACGCTTAAAAAGCTGCAAAAGGCTCTCGATGACGACGAAATCGCGCTGTCAGCAGATATTATCCAGAACGAAATTAAGCCAGTAATTGAAAAAACATCTGAATTGATAGAAGAGAGAATATTAAAGCCTGTTAGGAGTGAGTATGGTGAGACGAGATTACAGTAAGTGGGCAGAGATAGACCTTGACGCACTGACCTGGAACATGAGGCAGATCAGGAATTTAGTCGGGGAAAATGTTAAGATTGCAGCTGTTGTGAAGGCAAATGGTTACGGACACGGTTCTCTTGAGATTATGCAGCCGCTCATGGAGGCAGGCGCGGAGATGATAGTGGTATCGTCGGTTAATGAGGCTGTCGAAATGCGTAAGCGATATAAAAAGTCGCAGACTTTGGTGCTTGGATTTACTCAGGATGAAAATGTGGCTGAGGCGATAAGATATGGCATAATTCAGACGGTTACTACCGAAGAACAGGCAAAATGTCTGTCGGAAACGGCGGAGCGAATCGGTATGGGCGCGAGCTGTCACATAAAGATAGATACGGGGATGAATCGTATCGGATTTAAGGTAAATGAGGAATCGGCTGATGCGATAACTCGTATTTCAAAAATGCCGGGGATTCACGTGAACGGAATTTTTTCTCATTTTGCTACTGCCGACGAGGCGGACAAGTCGTTTATGAAGCTTCAATTTGAAAGATTTGAAAAAATGATAAAGATGCTGGCTGACAGGGGGGTCAAACCGCCTATAAAGCATATTGCAAACAGCGCGGCAATAATTGATTTTCCCAAGTCGCATATGGACATGGTAAGAAGCGGAATAATTACTTATGGAATATATCCATCGGATGAGGTGAATAAGGATAGAATAAAGCTGAAGCCTGTAATGTCGTTAAAAGCGAAAATATCTCATATAAAAACTATTGATGAGACTGCGGGAATAAGCTATGGGCTTACTGAAGAGGTGCAGGCAGGCGATGTCATAGCTACAATTCCGATAGGATATGCGGACGGATATCTCAGAGCTTTGAGCGGAAAAGCTGATGTTCTGATACACGGAAAGCGCGCGAGAATAAGGGGAAGGGTTTGTATGGATCAGCTTATGGTTGATATTTCAGACATTCCTGAAGCTCAGGTCGGTGATGAGGCGGTTATTTTTGGCTCTGACGGTGATGAGATGATAAGTGTTGATGAGCTGGCGGAAATCGGCAATACTATATCATATGAGCTTTTGTGTATGATTGGCAGAAGGGTGCCGAGGGTATATCTCAGAGGCGGCGAAATAGTTGAAGTGACTGATTATTTGGAGGACTGACAACGATTTGTAATGTGTAATCCCGGCGCGCTTTTTATTGATAATGCTTTGGCATTATGATATATTGAATTTATGTATAAGCTCAAACATACATTCTGCTGATTGTTTATTTGAGCGCAAAATTTTAAAAACGTAAGGAGGAATCTGTGTGAAAACCATTGCAATTGCCGGTACTTTTGATACCAAGGGCAAGGAATTTGCCTATGTGCGCGATCTCATTTTGAGTCTGGGTCTTGGAGTGTTTAGCATAAACGCAGGCATTTTTGAACCGGAATTTACCCCGGATGTGAGCAGTGCAGAAGTTGCGGCTGCATCAGGATACAGTATTGAGCAACTCAAGGAAAAACATGACCGTGCTCTGACCACTAAGGTCATGAGCGAAGGAATGGAAAAGCTTGTGCCAAAGCTGTATGAAGAGGGTAAGTTTGACGGAATTTTGTCATTTGGCGGCTCTGGTGGAACCTCGATTGTGACGCCTGCTATGCGAGCATTGCCAATCGGTGTGCCGAAGCTGATGGTCTCGACCATGGCGTCAGGCAACGTGTCACAGTATGTTGGAACGAGCGACATTATCATGATGCCATCAATAGTTGATGTATCCGGTCTCAATAGCATTTCCACGAAGATATTTTCTAACGCTGTCTTTGCCATGGCAGGCATGGTGAGCCATACGTTCCGTGCGCATGACGAGAGCAAGCCGCTGGTTGCGGCGACTATGTTTGGCGTCACAACCCCATGTATAACGGCTGCGCAGAAGTATCTGGAAGACCGCGGATATGAGGTGCTCGTATTCCACGCTACAGGCACCGGTGGCAGAACCATGGAGTCGCTCATAAACGCTGGCTTTATCAAAGGTGTGCTCGACTTGACAACTACAGAGTGGTGCGATGAGATCGTGGGCGGGGTGCTCAATGCCGGTCCAGACCGATGCGGTGCTGCTCCGAGCAAAGGCGTGCCACAGGTAATCTCAGTCGGCGCGACTGATATGGTTAATTTCGGCCCATGGGAGACCGTTCCTGAGCAGTTTGCGGGACGTAATCTCTACCGCCACAACCCGACCGTTACACTCATGCGTACAACTCAGGAGGAATGCCGACAGATCGGCGAGAAGCTGGCTGAGAAGATCAATCTCAGTAAGCCGGGCAAGACTGTCCTGATGCTGCCGCTTGGCGGAGTGTCGGCAATCGACGCGCCGGGTCAGCCGTATTATGGTCCGGATGAGGACAAGGCTTTGTTTGATGCGCTGCGCGTTAATGTGGATAAGGACAAAACTCAGATCATTGAAATGGACAATAATATTAACGATGTGGCTTTTGCTGAGGCTGCAGCTCAGAAGCTCATCGACCTGATGCAGTAAGTATCAGGCTATCATATTTAAATTTTAAGGAGGAATAACATATGCTGTACAAATCCAGAGAAGAAATCATTCAGGATTTCAGAAATCAGGTAAAACAGGGCAAGATCCTGGTAGGTGTCGGTGCAGGTACCGGCATGACTGCAAAGTGCTCCGAGGCTGCTGATGTAGACATGCTTATCATCTATAACTCAGGTCGTTTCCGTATGGCGGGCCGTGGCTCTCTTTCCGGTCTGTTAGCTTATGGCGATGCAAACCAGATTGTTGTCGAGATGGGCTGCGAAGTGCTGCCGATTGTAAAGAAAACACCGGTACTCGCTGGCGTTTGCGGCACAGATCCGTTCCGCGTGATGGATATTTATCTGCGTCAGCTTAAAGCGCAGGGTTTCAACGGCGTTCAGAATTTCCCGACGGTTGGTCTTATTGACGGTGTGTTCCGCGCAAATCTTGAGGAGACTGGCATGGGCTATGGTCTTGAGGTCGACATGATCCGCAAAGCACATGAGCTTGACATGGTAACCTGTCCTTATGTCTTTGATCCTGATCAGGCTAGAGCTATGGCTGAAGCTGGTGCTGACTGTCTCGTTGCTCACATGGGTCTGACAACTAAGGGCTCAATCGGCGCAGAGACAGCTAAGACGCTTGATGACTGCATTCCGCTTATCAAAGAGATCATTGCGGCAGGTCGTGCTGTTAATCCTGATGTAATGGTTATCTGTCACGGCGGTCCAATTGCTGACCCTGAGGATGCGGCTTACATCATTCATCATATTCCTGAGATCGACGGTTTCTTTGGCGCTTCATCTATCGAGCGTCTGGCTTCTGAGCGTGGCATGACCGCACAGGCTGCCGCTTTTAAGGCGATTCAGAAGTAAACTGCGGGCTAATCTGTAACGAAAGGACGCATTATTTTTTCGGATATACGGACAAGACAAAGCCGCATGACCCATAGGTGGGTCATGCGGCTTTTAAAGTCGTAGGGAACGGTTAGTTCCGCAACCCGGATTTTCGGCGAAGCCGCCGTAGGGAACGGTTCGTAACCGTTCCGTGCATAAATGCGCATTTTCCAACGTTTTCACGTATTTGACGACCTGCGACCTGTGGGGTCTTAGCGCCACAGGCCTTGCAAACGTACGGACAA
>CAVIBE010000113.1:0-3466 GCA_963640885.1 Oscillospiraceae bacterium
GACTTCAAGAAAAGGGGAGGATATCAACGTTCTATAGAGCTTTCGAGAGAGTATAATCTGTATCGTCAGCACTTCTGTGGATGCGGATTTTCAAAGCCTGAAATTGAATGATTTCAAATGTTAAAACAATGTTACAAATTAAATTTCCGAAAACTTGACATTGTGTAACAATTTTGTTACAATAACAACTGTCACTAAGGCAAAAACGTTATTTTTTTAGAAGGCTAGTTTATAGAAAGGACAGTTATGAAAAAAAGTTTATTAGGAATTTTACTCTTTGCAGCAGTGCTTACACTGGGTTTTGCTGCATTCGCAACAGTGTCTATGGCAGCGGAAAAAACCATTTCGGTTGATACTTATTCTGAGGATTCAGTTTTTTTGGTAGGTATAGTTGATAAAGATGTAATCGTGGCAAGCGAAAGACCTGGCCAATCTAACAGTGAGATTTCAGGAAAGATTGAAAAGGATTCAGCAGTTACGATACTTGAGCAGGAAGGAAACTGGTATAGGATAAGCGCCAACGGTTTAGAAGGTTGGATACACTGTGGTTGTGTTAAT
Organism: Oscillospiraceae bacterium; assembly: GCA_963640885.1. Classification (GTDB taxonomy): domain Bacteria; phylum Bacillota; class Clostridia; order Peptostreptococcales; family Anaerovoracaceae; genus UBA1739. Next base: position 559 of record CAVIBE010000113.1, read on the forward strand.
GCTCTCAATGAAATCAAAGTGCCAGGGAAAATGTTCTCAGACGTAAGCAGAGGAAGTTATTCGAGAAGAACTGCAGAGGATGTTTCGGCAGCTGAGGATTATGCGATTAAAGAAGCTTTAGCTATTCAAAAAGGAAAAAATATAGTCGCAAGTGCTGAAAAATATCTTGGCAAGCCGTACAGCTATGGTGCAGCCGGTCCTAATGCGTTCGATTGTTCAGGGTTGCTGTATGTGGTATTTGGCGAAAACGGAATGGAAGTTCCAAGAAGCTCCGGGGATTATATGAATATCGGAACCTCGGTTTCAATGGAAGATGCCAGAGCGGGCGATGTAATCTGCTTCAGCAGAGGTGGCAGTATCTCTCATGTAGGTATTTATATGGGCGGCGGAAAATTCATTCACTCAGCTACGTCTTCGGGAGTTATAATCACTTCGGTTTCAGACAAATACTGGCAGCCTAAGATAAAAGATATAAGAAGAATATTTTAATCTTTAAGGAACATCTGTGAAATAGCGGATGTTCTTTTTTTACGGTCGTTTCTCAAAAAATATCAATTTTTTTTCGCAGCGCCTGCGCATATGTGTTGACATAAAACGTGACTGTAGTAGAATGGAAAAGGTAGCTTGTTGACGAAATACTACAAAGCTGCCAAGTAGCTAAGTAGAAATGTAGGAGGAGTTATTATGCCAATAACAGAATTTTTAAGAAGAAATGCTGAGCTTTATCCGGATGAGGTTTCATTAGTGGAGATTAATCCTGAGATTAAGGAAGAACACGGAGTTCCCTGGAGGGAATACCAATTAGTAGAAACGAAGCCGAATGCAGGATACAGACGTGAAATGACATGGATGGATTTTGAATGTCAGTCTAATCGTTTTGCAAATCTTCTGACAGTAAAGGGAGTAAAAAAAGGCGATAAGGTAGCTATTCTGCTTATGAATTGCATGGAGTGGCTTCCAATTTATTTCGGTATACTCAAAGCCGGAGCTTTAGCTGTTCCGCTGAATTACAGATATACTGCTGATGAAATAAAATACTGTCTTGAGCTGGCTGATGTAACAAAGTTAGTATTCGGCTCTGAATTTATAGGACGTGTTGAGTCTGTTTATGGAACTGTTCCAAAAGTGGACGAATACATATATGTAGGTCAGGATTGTCCTACCTTTGCGACAGACTATGAGATGATTGCGCAGAGATGCTCGAAAAAACCGCCGATTGTGGAAATAACTGATGACGATTATGCTGCAATTTATTTTTCTTCGGGAACGACCGGTTTTCCTAAGGCAATACTTCATGACCACAGAGCGCTCGTGAATGCAGCTGTCGTTGAGCAGAATCATCACAAACAGCAGAGAAATGACATTTTCCTGTGTATCCCGCCGCTTTATCATACCGGAGCGAAAATGCACTGGCTCGGAAGCCTTATTTCGGGAAGCAGGGGAGTTTTGCTGAAGGGTGTTAAGCCAAAATGGATAATTGAGGCTGCGTCAAAGGAAAAGGCTACCATAGTGTGGCTGCTTGTTCCGTGGGCGCAGGATATAATGGATGCTATAGACAGAGGAGAAATTAAATTAGAGGATTATGACCTCAGCAACTGGAGATTGATGCACATAGGCGCTCAGCCTGTTCCGCCAAGTCTTATCAAGCGCTGGAAGTCATTTTTCCCTAATCATAAATATGACACGAATTACGGGCTTAGTGAATCGCTCGGACCGGGTTGTGTTCATTTGGGTATAGATAATATAGACAAAGTCGGAGCTATTGGTATTCCGGGTTATGGATGGACGGCTAAGGTTGTTGACGGAAACGGCAACGAGGTCGGTGTTGAAGAGGTTGGCGAGCTGATTGTTAAGGGCGCGGGAGTTATGAAATGTTATTATAACGACCCGGAGGCAACCGCGAACACGCTTAAAGACGGTTGGCTTTATACCGGAGATATGGCTAAGGTTGATAAAGACGGATTTTTCTATCTGGTTGACAGAAAGAAGGATGTTATCATTACCGGTGGCGAAAATCTTTATCCGGTTCAGATAGAGGATTTCCTCAGATCTAATTCTAAAATTAAAGATGCGGCTGTAATCGGTATACCTGACGTAAGGCTAGGTGAAATTGCGGCTGCGATAATCGAGGTTAAGCCCGGGGCTGAGCTTTCGGAGGACGAGGTTAATAAGTTTTGCATGGCGTTGCCGAGATATAAGAGACCGAGAAAGATAATTTTTGAGCAGATTCCGAGAAATCCGACAGGCAAAATAGAAAAGCCTGTTCTTAGAAAGAAATACGCAGGCGAGCGTCTTGTTGAACAGCAGACGACCAAATAAGGTAAGAAACAATGTGAGGAACGGTTCATTTGACCGTTCCTTTTTAAAATGGGCATTTATGCGCAACAACGCAGGTCGTTTCCTACGGGATTCCATATATCGGGTTAAACACGCTCGGCGTTTTCACGGAACGGTTACGAACCGTTCCCTACGGAAAACACACGTTTATGCGATGCGGTGACATGTTTTGATATTTTTCACATACAATTTGCAAGAATTTCCTATACTGAAAATGTGTTGCGTGATATAATGAAGTGTATTTTAGATTTTTTAAACGACGGAGCGTATATGGTAGGATATGTTGTAGCTTTTAAGCCGGAGTTGAAAATGTGGGAATATGAGATGTACTCTGCTTATTATTGCGGAGTATGCAAGTCTATAGGAGAAAGATTCGGACTTTTTCCAAGGCTGGCATTGAGCTACGATTCAGCATTTTTGGCGGTAATCCTGGGCGCATTCAGCGATGAAAAAGAAACAGTCGAAAGACAGCATTGCATCGTACACCCGCTAAAAAAGAAAAACGTTTGCATAAACAACGAAGCAGTTGATTACGCGGCAGACATAATGATAATTTTAGCTTATCATAAGC
>CAVIBE010000113.1:3476-4982 GCA_963640885.1 Oscillospiraceae bacterium
GCAGCAAAGCTCGTCTGATGAAATTATTGTTTGCTTCGGCATATAAAAAACTGGAAAAAAATCACATAAGCTTTTGCGAAACTGTGGCGCGAGAGCTGAGAGCGCTTTCTGAGATGGAAAACCAGAAGTGCGATTCGATAGACCGCACATCCGACGCTTTTGCCCGAATAATGGTCGCAGCTGTTGAGGATTACAAAGCGGAAGAGCTGAGCCAAGGAGACAGGCTGGCGCTAAAGGTGCTTGCAGTTAATTTAGGCAAGTGGATGTACCTGATTGACGCACTTGATGATATAGATGAAAACATAAATGACGGGAATTATAATCCTCTTATTTATCGTTTTGGATTTGACAAAGAAAAAGAGGATCGCATTTCTTTCAGAAAAAGAATAAGCGAGTATACAGAATTTATGCTTTTTCAGTATCTGGGAGAAATGAGCAAAGCTTTTGAGCTTATGAGTTTGAAAAAAAACGAAGGCATTACAGCAAATATTATATATATGGGTCTTCACAAGAGAACCGAGGAAGTACTAAAGAAAGGAAATTGTAAAGATGAGAGATCCCTATGAAGTTTTAGGAGTCAGTAAAAATGCATCTGTTGATGAAATAAAGGCTGCATATAAGGAGCTTGTAAAAAAATATCATCCTGACAAGTATCGTGATAATCCTTTATCATCACTTGCGGAAGAAAAGATGAAAGAAATAAATGAGGCATACGAGTATTTGATGAAAAATAATGGCGGAGGAAATGGCAGTTATAGCGGAGGTTATAACGGCAATCCTAATCAGTCAAGCTCGTCTCCGGAATTTCAACAGGTAAGACAGATGATGAATGCAGGAAATATGTACGGCGCTGAAGCAGTTTTGAACAAAAGCAGCGTAAAAAATGCTGAGTGGTATTATCTGAGCGGACTCGTATCTTACAGAAAAGGCTGGTATGATGACGCCGTACAAAAAATGCAGACTGCCGTAAGCATGGAGCCAAATAATATGGAATATCGTCAAGGCATGAATCTTATAATGAACAACGGAGGAATGTATAGAAATGCAGCCTACGGAAGAGGTTATGATTCGTCCAATGATATGATGTGCAAGCTCTGTCAGGCATATATTTGTCTTGATTGCCTTTGTGATGGCGGTTGCTGTTAATCTTTTAATAAGGATGCAATAAAATGAGAAATAATAAAACGGTTAAATTGGCGATATCAGGCATTTATCTCGCACTTACGCTGGCAATGATGTTCGCAGCTTCTAGCATACCCGGAATAGAACTTTCGATTTTGGCAATAACATCTGCGATAGGAGCCTTTGTTATAATTGAATCCGGAATAAAATTCGGTCTGGTATTTTATGCCGCGGCTTGCATTTTAGGACTGTTTATAGTTCCGAACAAGCTTCAGATGATTCCTTATATAATGTTTTTCGGCTTGTATCCGGCAGTCAAATATTTTGCGGAAAAAGTGTCAAAAGCGCCGCTTCAGATGTTCATAAAGCTTGCATATTTTATAG
>CAVIBE010000113.1:4992-9472 GCA_963640885.1 Oscillospiraceae bacterium
CTTATAGCATATTTTGCGCTCTTTGAAGTCTTCTTCAGCGGTATAAATCTGCACGGGGTTATGCAAGCGGCCATTATACCTGCGGCAATAGTTATGTTTTTATTGCTCGATGCGATATTGAGCGGAATCATAAATATATATTTCAAAAAAGTACATTCGCGTTTTAACAAAAATTAAACACTGAAAGGGGTGAATTTCATGTTAGGAGCAATTTTAGGAGATATTATAGGCAGCCCGTACGAATTTACCGGGGTACAGGTTGAAGAAAGAGAATTTCCGCTTTTTCTGAAAGATTCTGATTTTACTGACGATACGGTCATGACTTTGGCTATAGCTGAGGCACTGATGGAAGGCGAAGAAGACAAGGAAAAAACGAGAAAATTATTTATTTCTAAAATGAGAAAATTCGGCAGATATTATCCGAATGCCGGTTACGGTGCAATGTTCATGGATTGGCTTTGCAGAGAGGATGACGAGCCATATAACAGCTTCGGAAACGGTTCTGCAATGAGAGTTTCACCTGTGGGATGGATGTTCGATACTTTGGAAAAGGTGGAAGAGTTTGCTGAGCTTAGCGCAGAAGTTACGCATAATCACCCGGAGGGGATAAAAGGCGCTAAGGCTGTTGCCGGATCGATTTTTTTGGCGAGAACGGGTGCAAGCAGATACGATATAAAAAAATATGTAGAACAGAACTACGGATATGACCTTAACAAAACGGTTGAGGAGCTGAGAATGAATCCTAAGAATTCGGCCAGCTGTCAAGATACAGTTCCTGCTGCGATTATCGCTTTTCTGGAAAGCGAAGGCTTTGAAGGCGCTGTCAGAAAGGCTGTGTCAATAGGCGGAGACACGGATACTCTCGGAGCTATAACAGGCTCGATTGCTGAAGCGTATTATTCTGTAGGCGATAATCTTAAAAAAGAGGCTTTCAAAAGGCTGCCGCTCGATTTGATGAACGTTATGGATCGTTGGCACAAGGTTATGATGCAAAAGAAAATGGCACGTATGTTCTATAACGACGAATTAGATATCCAGAAATGATGAGTGACGCTTAAAATGAATTGTATTTATAATTTTGACTTTAAAATTTTGAATTATATATCTGAGAATCTGCATACGGATTTTCTCGATAAATTTTTCACTTTAATAACCCAGATTGGCGGTCACAAAGGACTGTTTTGGATAGGTTTTGCGATTATTCTCATTATAATCCCCAAGACCAGAAAAATCGGTATAGCTGCGCTGATAGCTATGCTGATCGGATTTATAGTCACCAATCTGATAATAAAAAATGCAGTCGCCAGAATAAGACCCTATGATGTCAATACTGCGGTCGAGCTTCTGGTAAAGCCTTTAAAGGATTATTCTTTCCCGTCAGGGCATACCTGTGTTTCGTTTGCGGCGTCGTCGGCAGTTTTTCTTTTTAACAAAAAGCTAGGAATACCGGCGCTGATTTTGGCAGTTTTTATTGGATTTTCGAGACTGTATCTGTATGTACATTATCCGACGGATGTGCTGGCAGGAGCTGTTATAGGTATAGTGTCAGGAATAGTGGCAGTTAAGATAGTAAAAAGCAGGGCGGTACAAAAAAAGCTTTTCAAAAAAATAGAGTAACGGATTTTGCCGCTTTATGAAAATTTTCGGTAAGGAGGTATAGCATGAAACTTCTGATTATTAACGGACCGAATCTCAATATGCTCGGAATAAGAGAAAAAGAAATTTACGGTCAGCAGACTTATCATGAATTAGTCAGATTTATTGAAAGAAGTGCTGAGGACAAAAATATTGATATAGAAGTCTTCCAGTCAAATCACGAGGGAGATATTATAGACAAAATTCAGGAGGCGTATGGCAAAGCAGATGGTCTTATCATCAACGCAGGCGGATATACTCATACGAGCGTTGCCATAATGGATGCGATCAAGGCGGTACAGCTGCCGGCGGTTGAGGTGCATATTTCCGATATTTCCCAAAGAGAGGATTTCAGAAAGCTTTCTTACCTGTCGATGGTTTGTGAAAAAACCATATGCGGCAAAGGTTTTAAAGGTTACGAAGAGGCGATGGATTATCTCATAAACAGAGGTTAAAAATAAGGCAATAAAGCGGTCTGAGACCTTGCGCTCAGGCAAAATATGCATAATTGATGGGAGAGTGAGTAAATGATAAGCAACAAGATGAAAAAAATGGTAGAAGGAAGCTCCGCTATAAGGGCAATGTTTGAAGAAGGAGCAAGATTAGCTCAGATTTACGGGCCTGATAAGGTATATGATTTCAGTCTCGGAAATCCTAATGTAAAAGCTCCTGAAAAGGTTAAAAAAGCTATAATTGATATCGTGCAAAATGATGATCCGCTCGTAATCCACGGATATATGAACAATGCGGGTTACGAAGATGTAAGAAAGACCATAGCTGAGAGCCTTAACAAAAAAATGGGCACAAATTATGATGAATTTAATATAATAATGACTGTAGGCGCCGCAGGAGGGCTTAATGTTATTCTTAAAACTCTTCTCAACGAAGGCGAGGAAGTTTTGACTTTTGCACCGTTTTTTGGCGAATACATAAATTATGTAGAAAATTTCGGCGGAGTTTTAAAAGCTGTTGAGCCGGATTGTACTACTTTTATGCCGAATTTGAAAAAGTTTGAAGAAATGATAAATCCTAAAACCAAAGCGGTTATAGTGAACAATCCAAACAATCCTACCGGAGTGGTATACTCAGAGGAAGTTGTAAAGGAATTGGCTGATATACTAAACAAAAAGCAGAAAGAATACGCAACGTCGATATATCTGATTTCGGATGAGCCATACAGAGAGCTTGCATATGACGGAGTTAAAGTGCCTTATCTCACAGAGTTTTACGACAATACAATAATAGGTTATTCGTATTCAAAATCTTTATCATTGCCGGGCGAGAGAATCGGATATCTGGTAATTCCGTCCACACTTGACGATTATCAGGACGTTTTTGACGGAGCCTGTGTTGCTAACAGGGTGCTCGGATTTGTAAATGCACCGTCTGTAATTCAGAAAGCTGTCGCTAAATGCTGCGATGAGAAGACTGATATTGATTTTTATGATGAAAACAGAAAAATCTTATATAATGCGCTTACAGAATATGGATTTGAGTGCGTTAAACCTCAGGGAGCTTTTTATCTGTTCATGAAATCGCCTATAGAGGATGAGCGTAAATTCTGCAAAGAAGCTGCTGAAAAGTACAACCTGCTCATCGTGCAGGGAAGATCGTTCGGCTGCGCCGGATATGTGCGAATCGCATATTGCGTTTCGAGAGAAACCGTTGTAAATTCTTTGCCAGCATTCAAGGCCTTGGCGAAAGATTACAATTTAATATAAAAGTTGTTGTTAATAACTCGTTTATTAAATATAATAGTTAAATTTAATGGTTAAAAATGTAAAAATGAGGGAGGATGAGTATTATGTACTACAATTATCTGGACAAGGTTGATCCTGAGATTGCGCAGAGCATCAGAGATGAAGTAAACAGACAACAAAACAAAATAGAAATGATTGCATCTGAGAATTTTACTTCACGTGCTGTTATGGAGGCTTGCGGAAGCGAGATGACTAACAAATATGCTGAAGGATATCCGGGCAAGAGATACTACGGAGGCTGCGAATTTGTTGATGTTGCCGAAAATCTGGCAATAGAGAGAGTAAAGAAGCTCTTTGGCGCAGAACATGCGAATGTTCAGCCTCATTGCGGCGCAAGCGCAAATATAGGCGTATACCTTGCGATGTTAAAGCCGGGAGATACAGTAATGGGTATGGATCTTTCAAACGGCGGTCATCTTACTCACGGTTCCCCTGTTAATATTTCGGGTTTATATTTCAACTTTGTATCATATGGCATCGATCCGGTTACAGAAAGAATAGATTTTGACGAAGTGAGAAGAATAGCTCACGAGTGCAAGCCTAAGCTCATAGTAGCCGGCGCAAGCGCTTATCCGAGAACTATCGAAACAGATAAATTCAGAGAAATAGCTGACGAAGTTGGTGCGCTTCTCATGGTTGACATGGCTCATATAGCAGGTCTTGTTGCGGCAGGTTATCATCCAAATCCTGTTGAATATGCGGATTTTGTAACGACGACTACTCATAAGACTCTCAGAGGACCGAGAGGCGGAGTTATTCTGTGCAAAGAAAAATACGCAAAACAGATTGACAAAGCTATCTTCCCGGGACTTCAGGGAGGTCCGCTCATGCACATAATAGCAGGCAAAGCCGTATGCTTTAAGGAAGCTCTCGAACCTGAATTTAAAGAATATCAGCACCAGATAGTTAAAAATGCTCAGGTTCTTGCTGAAGAACTGATTAAGTACGATTTTGAGCTTGTATCGGGCGGAACTGACAACCATTTGCTTCTCGTAAAATTGGTAAACAAGGGAATTACAGGAAAGGTTGCAGAAAAACTTCTTGATGAAGCCGGCATAACAACTAATAAGAACAGTATTCCAAAC
>CAVIBE010000114.1:0-2196 GCA_963640885.1 Oscillospiraceae bacterium
ACATTATTGATAAAGATATAGCTGAGGGCAAAAATGGAGGAGCGGTATATACACGTTTTCCGCCAGAACCGAACGGATATCTGCATATAGGTCACGCAAAATCAATTTGCCTTAATTTTACGACCGCACAGAAATACGCAGGTAAATGCAACCTCAGATTTGACGATACAAATCCTGTAAAAGAGGATACAGAATATGTCGACTCTATTATGGAAGATGTTAAATGGCTTGGCTTTAAGTGGGATAAGCTGGTTTTCGCTTCAGAATATTTCGATAAGATGTACGAATGTGCTGTAGACCTGATTAAAAAAGGCAAGGCTTATGTATGCGATCTTTCTGCGGATGAGATTAGAGAGTACAGAGGTACGCTGACAGAGCCGGGAAAGGAAAGCCCATATAGAAATAGAAGCGTTGAAGAAAATCTCGAACTTTTTGAAAGAATGAAGAACGGGGAATTTCCTGACGGAGCTAAAATACTCAGAGCTAAAATTGATATGTCATCTCCTAATATAAATCTCAGAGATCCGGCATTATACAGAATAGCTCACGCTAGCCATCATAAAACCGGCGATAAATGGTGCATATATCCTATGTATGATTTTGCGCATCCGCTCGAAGATGCGATTGAAGGAATAACTCATTCTATTTGTACGCTTGAATTTGAGGACCACAGACCGCTTTACGACTGGGTTATCAGAGAAACAGGCTGGGAAAATCCGCCTAAACAGATAGAATTTGCCCGTCTTAATCTGACCAATACGCTTATGAGCAAGAGATATCTCAAAGCGCTTGTTGACAACGGCGACGTGACAGGTTGGGACGATCCGAGAATGCCGACCATTGCGGGTATAAGAAGAAGAGGATATACACCGGAGGCTGTGCGTGATTTTTGTGAAAGAATCGGCGTAGCAAAAGCTAACAGCACTGTTGAAATGGAGCTTCTTGAGCATTGCGTGAGAGAGGACTTAAAAGACAAAACTGTTTCTAAAATGGTTGTAATGGATCCGATTAAGGTAACTGTGAGAAACTATCCTGAGGGCAAGACCGAGATGGTTGAGGTTGAAAACAGTAAAAATCCTGATGACGGAACGAGAATGGTGCCGTTTTCGAGAAATCTTTATGTGGATAGAACTGATTTTATGGAAGTGCCTGTTAAGGGATATTTCAGACTTTTCCCGGGCAACGAGGTCAGATTTAAGGGCGCATATTTCCTTGTATGTGAGGAAGTTATAAAGGATGAAAATGGCAAGGTGACAGAGCTTATCTGTACTTACGACCCTGAAACTAAGTGTGGCGGCAGCTTTTCGGCAAGAAAAGTAAAGGGAACAATACATTGGGTGGACGCGGACAAGGCTGTTCCGATTACAGTTAATGCGTATGAGTCTCTGATGACAACTGATGATGAAGGAAAGCAGATTTTCAATAAGGATTCAATGAACGTTTTCCATGCGTTTGCAGAAACCTCGGTGCTTGAAATGGGCGAGGGCGAGAGATGCCAGTTTTTCAGACACGGATACTATATCAAAGACGCAAAATTAAGCACTAAAGAAAATCCGGTATATACCAGAATTGTAGATTTGAAATCATCCTGGAAGAAAAAATAAATGATGAGAAATATATTGCTGACAATAGAATACGATGGTACAGATTTTTCGGGCTGGCAGGTTCAGCCCGGTGTCAGGACAGTGCAGGGAGAGTTGCAGACGGTCGTGGACAAGGTCTGCGTCTCTCCGCGCAAAAATGCGCCATGTGACGAGCCGGCCGGGGAAGTTGGCATGGGATGTGGCGAAAGGACCGGGAAACTGATGAAGATTGAGGGCACGAGCCGCACGGATGCCGGGGTTCATGCTTTGGGACAGAGAGCGTCGTTTAAGGGAGATTTCGGAATACCGACCGAGAGGCTGGTGCCGGTATTGAACAACTTACTTCCCTCAGACATATGTATTCGAGAGGCAAAGGAAGTGCCTGTGGATTTTCATGCCCGTTTTGATGCGAAAGGTAAAAAATATATATACAAAGTGATGGATTGCGCTGAAAAAAATGTATTCAAGCGTAATTTTTATTATTTTATCGACAAAGAGCTGGACGTTTCCAAAATGCAGGAAGCGGCGGCTTATCTGGTCGGAACTCACGATTTTGCTTCTTTCATGGCGATGGGAAGCACTCCGCAAAAAACCACTGTACGTACTATATACT
>CAVIBE010000115.1:0-721 GCA_963640885.1 Oscillospiraceae bacterium
GCCTAAGGGTTAGCGGAAGCTAATTGTATTTCAAGAGCTGCCGGATGGGCGGCAGAGGCTACATTAATATATTGGAATCGCGCAAGTCGTGTATATGCAAACCTGCAGGGTGTATATGGGATATGGGCGCGTAGCTATATAATAGTAGAGAATAGTAGAGAAAGGAAAATCGGTATGATTCCATTGACTTTAGCAAGTGTTGGGGAAGAAAATCTCGTACAGAGGATAGGTGGAAAACCTGAGATAAAAAAACACTTGGAAAATCTCGGCTTTGTGCCCGGAGGAAGTGTGACTGTTATAACCTCTATGGCAGGAAACATTATTGTGGAAGTAAAAGGAGCCAGAATTGCGATAAGTAAGGAAATGGCTCAGAAGATAATGGTTTAAATTATTTTAAAATATATTTTGTCGGAGGAGACGCTATGAAAACAATGAAAGAAGTAAAGATTGGCGAAACAGTTAAAGTTGTAAAGCTTAACGGCGCCGGAGCAGTAAAAAGACGTATCATGGATATGGGAATAACAAAGGGTGCGGAAATAACGCTGATTAAAGTGGCACCTTTGGGAGATCCTATGGAAGTAACTGTCAGAGGATATCAGCTTTCACTCAGAAAAGCCGATGCTGAAATGATTGAAGTTGAATAAAACTGCTGCTTATGACCTGAAAGTCTGGGCGGCAGAAAAAAGAAATATATGAAATATATAAAAAAGAAGTTGGAGGG
>CAVIBE010000115.1:756-18590 GCA_963640885.1 Oscillospiraceae bacterium
ATTTAAAATGGGCTTGAAAATAGCTTTGGCCGGCAACCCGAATGCCGGAAAAACGACGCTTTTCAATGCGCTCACCGGTTCCAATCAGTTTGTCGGAAACTGGCCGGGCGTTACTGTTGAAAAGAAAGAAGGAAAACTTAAAAAACATAATGATGTAATAATCACTGACCTGCCGGGTATATATTCTCTTTCACCATATACTCTGGAAGAAGTGGTTGCAAGAAAATATTTGTTAGAAGAACGTCCTGATGCGATTTTAAATATCATCGACGGAACTAATCTTGAAAGAAACCTTTATCTTACAACACAGCTGACAGAACTGGGAATTCCTGTAGTTGTTGCTGTAAACATGATGGATATAGTTAGAAAAAACGGGGACAAGATTAATATTCAGGAGCTTTCGAGAGAGCTTGGGTGCAGGGTAGTAGAGATATCCGCTCTTAAAGGGGAAGGTGTTATGGAGGCTGCGGAGACAGCGATTTCCGCAGCAAGTCTTTCTAAGACAATACCTATGCATACTTTCTCGGGCAGCGTTGAACATGCGCTGGCTCATATAGAAGAGGTTACCGTTCATCATATGCCTGAAGAACAGCAAAGATGGTATGCGATAAAGCTCTTTGAGAGAGACGAAAAAGTTATAGAGCAGCTCGGAATCAGCAAAGAAGTGCTCGCTCATATCGAAAAAGATATTCAGGCAGTTGAAGAAGAATTCGATGATGACTCAGAAAGTATCATTACAAATGAACGTTATGTTTATATTGGAAGCATAATCAAGGGCTGTTATAAGAGAAAAAGCCAGAACAAGCTTACTGTATCTGACAAAATAGATAGAATCGTAACAAACAGAATTGCGGCGCTGCCAATCTTTGCGGCTGTAATGTTTATAGTATATTATGTTTCCGTAACAACTGTCGGAACATGGGCTACTGATTGGGCTAACGACGGCGTATTCGGAGACGGCTGGCATTTATTCGGCATAGGTACTGCGGCATATAACGAAGCGGCAGAAGCTTATGAAGAGCCGGGACTTATAAAAGATACTTTTGAAGCTGCGGCTGAAGAAAAAGGTCTTGAACCTGAAGCTGCTACGGATCTTACAGCAACCGCTTATGTTTATGATGATAACGGTAATGTTGAAGAAGAGTTCCCGGTTACATATTCGGACTACATGAAGGTGGCTGACATAGAAGAACCTGATCCTGCTGATTATGGCGTATGGGTTCCTGGCGTTCCGGTGATTGTCGGTGGTGCGCTTGAAGGAACAAACTGTGCTGATTGGCTCTCAGGCCTGATTCTCGACGGTATTATTGCCGGAGTTGGCGCAGTACTCGGATTTGTACCTCAGATGTTGGTATTGTTCCTCTTCCTTGCGTTCCTCGAATCCTGCGGATACATGGCAAGGGTTGCGTTCGTAATGGACAGAATCTTCAGAAAATTCGGGCTTTCCGGTAAGTCATTTATACCGATGCTCGTAGGAACAGGCTGCGGCGTGCCGGGCGTAATGGCGTCAAGAACCATTGAAAACGAAAGAGACCGCCGTATGACAATCATGACTACTACATTTATCCCTTGTGGAGCTAAAATACCTATTATCGCACTCATTGCCGGCGCTATGTTTGGCGGCGCATGGTGGGTAGCACCAAGTGCGTACTTTATAGGAATCGCAGCAATTATTGTTTCCGGTATCATGCTTAAGAAAACAAAGATGTTTGCTGGTGACGTAGCACCTTTCGTTATGGAGCTTCCGGCATACCACATGCCTACTATTGTAAACCTCCTTCGCTCCATGTGGGAAAGAGGCTGGTCATTCATCAAGAAAGCCGGTACAATCATACTTTTGGCAACGATCCTCGTATGGTTCGGTTCTAACTTCGGTTGGAGCAACGGCAGCTTCGGAATGGTTGATATGAACGACAGTATTTTAGCTGCAATAGGTTCTGCAATCTGCATTATATTCCAGCCGCTTGGTTGGGGCAACTGGCAGGGAACCGTGGCAAGTGTTACCGGCCTCATTGCAAAAGAAAACGTTGTCGGAACATTCGGTGTACTCTTCGGTGGATTTGAAGAAGTTGCTGAAAACGGATGGCAGATTTGGGCTAATATGCGTGAAGTATTCACACCGTTATCTGCTTTCTCATTCATGGTATTCAATCTCTTGTGTGCTCCGTGCTTCGCTGCTATCGGTGCTATCAGAAGAGAAATGAACAACGGAAAATGGACTGCATTTGCAATCGGATATCAGTGCATTTTCGCATATGCAATGGCGCTTGTAACATACCAGCTGGGAATGTTATTCACTGGTTCGGGTAATGTAATCGGAAGCATAGTTGCTATCGCTATAGTTGCATTCATCATTTATATGTTGGTAAGACCTAACAAGACTGAAGAAAAACTCAATATGCCTAAGAATACAAACGTATAATGGCTGATTACAAATAATACTAATTACTGACGGAGGAAAGGGCTGTGGCTCTTTCCTCTTGTATAATTCAAATGATTGATTTTGATGAAATGAAAGGGGGCGGAAGATGTCTACAATTATAATTTCTTTAGTGTTGCTCATCATCGTTGGGGCGATAGTGACCTCGCTCATACGCGGCAAGAAGAAGGGTAAGGCTGTATGCGGATGCAGCGGATGTTCAGGCTGCTCCGGGAAAAAAGGCGAATCAGGTTGTTGCAATGCGTTCGATGAAGGTTTGGATTAAGCGAAACAAATAAAATAAAAAATCGTCCCTACCGTATTCTTGTACGGAACGTGCCTTTGTGCCGTTCCGCTATAAACCACGACCGTTACGACCTGTATTGCGGAGCATCAAACAATTCGCTGACATCGCACTTCAGGGCTGTGGCAAGGCGCATGAGAATATCAAATTGTGCTTTGTTAAGGTCTTTGCTTTTTCTCTCATAGGCGCGGATGGTATTGATAGAAACCTCGGATTCGCGGGCAAGCACTTCCTGCGTCAATCCGCAGCGCTTTCTTGCTGCTTTCAGCTTGCTTTCGCTTTTTTCAAAGTGAGCGTCGAGGACTTCGTAGCTCTTTTCTATGTCAGCCTCGTGAAGAGTTGCGTAAAGCCCGAGAAGTTCATTATAGGAAACCGTATCGAGAATGCTTTTGAAGGTGCGGCCGGAGTGCCATTGGTAGTGTGTCAGCATCCAACCAACCCAATAAGCAGGGCTTCTTTTGTAACTCTCAACAGACTCTGTTGCGTAGGATATGCCTGTTGTTTTTTCCATGACTTCCAGAAAAAGCTCCAATCCGCTTTTGCCTGCAATGTATTTGGGATTGCCGTTTTCAAATTCCTTTGCGATATCAGATTGAATGAAGAGTTTTAAAAAACCTTCGCCGTCCATGCCGAACTCCATGACTGCATCGTGGAGCATATTACCGACAGCGCGGGAAGCTTTAGCTAGATATAACTGACTGTAGGCGTGGGTCATCATTTTTCATATCCTCCCTTATCATATCGAGAACGAAAATATCGTCCATGAGCTGCTGCAAATCTTTTTTAGTGCTTGCATAAGCGGCACGCGCGTTTTGATCTCGTTCGGCTCTTTTGAAGTAGTATTTACGATAATCGGCGATTTCGTAGTCGATAAATTCAATTCGTTCAAATGAGCGTTCGGAAAGCAGTACAACCTGTTCGCCGAGCGTACCGAGCTGCATTGCCGTATTCAAGTCTCGAACAGAGATGGTGTTGTTCACAAAATCTTCGGCAAAGGAAAAATAAGAATCGTCGGCGCGATAACCAATCATCACATCAACATTAGTAGTGTCCGGCATAAAACGCTTTAAGATAAAATCGCGTGCATTATTGCCGACCGGAGAAGTAATGTCGAATTTCCTGTTGGCAAGTAAAATGGCAAGCCAGTTCAGAATGTTGAATGTACCTTTTGTCAAGTGCATTACATTTAGCCCTTCAAGTGACAGGCGATATTTGTTGGAATAGCCGTCGTTTTTAACAGGGCAAGCCCATTCTTTTGCGAGCTCGCTGTTCTCTGTACAGTAAAATCCCTGACCGTAGTCATTATATTGTTTGCCTATACCGAATTTTGGCGTCTCAACGATTTGCTGAGAACCGTGGTAGACAATGAAATCTTGTTTCATGGACACCTCCGAAAGTGATACTGTAGTATTAGAATACTTTTAATATAATACTGCAGTATTTGTTTGTCAATGGCTTATACGGGTGGCGGTATGCATGCGGTATGCACCCGCGGTATACACATTCCGCTTTTTCTCTCTTTTGCGTTGACAAACCCGAAGGATATAATATATATTTTTAACAGAGAAGCTGCGTTGAAGCGAAAACGTATTAAACGACCGACGAGCTTGACAGCGTAGCCGGTGGCAGGAAATGCATAGCGACATGCAAGGACGGCAGACCGGTTATTACAACCGGCAACAGCTGTGAGCAGTATGCAGATGAAAAAAATTTCAAAAAATGTGACGGAATCTGCTCAAGCTGTGTTTACAGTCAATATGGTAATGATCTTTTGCTGTTTTGTTACTGCCCCGAGAGATACGAAAACTGATATAACGTCAATATGAAAAGAGGTAAAGACATGAGTAAGAGCAAGATAAAAAATATGGCGGCTATCGTGCTGGCGGTGGTGCTTGTCAGCGGAATGATCCTGTTTGCGTATGACTGCGGCAAGCAGGCCGGCGCAAGCAGCGTAAGCGAGGTATCACAAACCGCTACCGGGGACACAGGAATATCTCCGAACCCCGCATACGATTTTCTGGGCAGCGGACTTGCATGGCAGCTTTCGGCAGAGAGTCAGGCCCTTATGATGCAGGGTTATGCAATTGCCGAAAAATACGTGGATGAAATGGTGGCCATGTGTGAGGATACAGGCAACACTGAGTGGATCATGGAGAATGCCTCGGACGGAAGCAAGCGTATGCTTCATAACGGTGTGCGGGTAGCCATAGTCAGCGACATTGACGATACTCTCGTGGACGGAGCGAATTATACCGCGGATATTGTGGGAAATGACGGCGATTATAACAACGCGGCCTTTGCCAGATTTATCATGAGCGATTCCTGTACGGCTCTTCCAGGAGCGGTCGAGTTTGTCAACAAGTGTGTAGACAGCGGTATTGATTTTTACTATGTTACGAACCGTTATGATCAAGCATACAAGCCGGGACAGTCGGATTCCGTAAGCTCCTATGAGCAGTCGATAGCAAAGGAGGGTAAGGGTCTGTATTGCATGGCAGACGGAACCGAGATAGGCAGCAGCCTGTATCAGACTTGCGGAAAGACCATATATGACATATCCTACGAGTCGATGGAGAGGTTGGGATTTCCGGTTGACGATCAGCATTTGATCGTTAATGATAACAAGCTTAACGGCTCTAGCAAGGAGCCGGCACGTACAGCGATACGAGAGGGCAATGCGGCATATCCCAACGGACAGCGTACGGACGGGAGCTCGATAGACTGTGCGACGACCACCGAGCTTGAACCACATGAGATCGTCATGCTTCTGGGTGATAATATAGGCGATTTCACAGACGAATTTACCGAGGAGGGACTTGACGCCGTGAGCCGCTCCGCGCTTGCATCGAGCGATGATTACGCGGGAGAGTGGGGCATAAAATGGATCGTGATGCCGAATGCCATGTACGGCAATTCCATCAATTATGCAAACGAATATGGTATGAACGCGCTGTTTAAGCACTATGCATATACAAAGTAAGGCAGTGGTATAAAATTATGAAATTAGAAGAAATGTATTAAAAAGTGATGGCCGAACGAAAACAAGCGAAAAAACAATCGTAAATTTTGCGATTGTTTTTTCGGTCGGATTCTTGACATGTATTGTGAAATTCTGTATAAAGTAGTCAAGGGCATTGGCTCGGTTGAGAGAGCTTGTGTGAATATATTGACAGGGAATTCATAAAATACAGAAAATGCAAGAAAACAGACTCTGACGGCAAGGTGATCCGAGCCGGAATAGTCATGTATATCATGATTTATATAGATGAGAGTTTGCTAAGAGGCAGACTCTTTATTTTTTATTAAAAAGAGACATGGAGCGGATATAGATTCGGAGGTTATAATGCTAAAAGTTGCAATCTATGGCAAAGGCGGAATAGGAAAGTCGACGGTTACGGCAAATCTTGCGGCGGCATTTGCCACTATGGGGAAGAGGGTAATCCAGATTGGCTGCGACCCGAAAGCGGATTCAACCATAAATCTGCTTGGCGGGGAGCTTCTAAGACCGGTTATGGATTATATGAGAGAAGAAGACAGAGACCCGGAAAATATTGAGGAAATTTCAAAAACAGGTTTTGGCGGAGTTTTGTGCATAGAGACCGGAGGTCCTACCCCGGGGCTGGGCTGCGCCGGCAGAGGAATAATCGCCACCTTTCAGCTGCTCGATGACATGAAGCTTTTTGAAAAATATAAGCCGGACGTGGTGCTTTATGACGTGCTTGGCGATGTTGTATGCGGCGGTTTTGCGGTGCCTATACGAGAGGGATATGCGCAAAAAGTTCTGATTGTGACTTCGGGAGAAAAAATGGCCTTGTATGCGGCAAATAATATATCCAATGCTGTAAAAAATTTTGAAGACAGAAGTTATGCGAGAGTATACGGAATTGTGCTGAATCACAGAAATGTAGAAAATGAGATGGAAAAAGTCAGGGCTTTTTCTGAAAAAAGCGGGATTCCGATAGTAGGAGAGATTCCGCGCAGCGATGAAATAATTAAATTTGAGGATCAGGGAAAAACTGTGATTGAGGGAGAGCCTGAATCGGAAATAAGCAGACGTTTTTATGAGCTGGCAGAGATTCTGCTGAAAAGCGAGGACAGATAATTATGGAAAATATGAAAACGGCGGAAGCATATTTTTGTACCGCAGGAAAACTCAGCGAGCTTGGAATAAGCAGCCTTCCCTTGCAGTTTCGCTCCGATAAGCACCTCATATACAGCTCACCGGCGACACTTGCATTTAATTCTCCGGGAGCGGAAGGCTTCGGCGTAAAGCGTGCAGCTCTGGCAGTTCCGGATTCGATAATGCTGATAGTTGCACCGGGCTGCTGCGGGAGGAATACCTCGCTGATAAGTTCTATGAGAGAATATAATGACAGGTTTTATTATCTGCTGATGGATGATACTGATATTGTCACAGGGCGGCATCTAAAAAAAATACCGGAAGCAGTGGAAGAAATTTGCGGCATAACTCCCAAAATACCGTCGGTTGTTATGATATGTATCACCTGTGTGGATGCGCTTCTCGGAACTGACATGGAGAGGGTATGCAGACAGGCGGAAGAAAGAGTCGGGATTCCCGTTAAGCCATGCTATATGTACGCGCTGACAAGAGAAGGAAGAAAGCCGCCTATGGTACATGTGAGGCAGTCGCTCTACTCGCTGCTCGAACCGGGGAAAAAGAAAGCAAATGTTGTCAATCTGTTGGGATTTTTCTCGCCATTGATAGACGATTGTGAAATATATGAGCTATTGCGCAGCGCAGGAGTAAAAAAAATAAATGAGATATCCAGATGCAGGAATTACGATGAATACCTCACTATGTCAGAGGCGAATTTCAATTTAGTGCTTCATCAGGAAGCGAGAGCGGCGGCTGAGGATTTTCATGACAGGCTGAAGATTCCTTTTATTGAGCTCAGACGTTTGTATCAGACAGACAAAATCGCAAATCAGTATAAAGCATTGGGAAATGTGCTTGGAATTGAATTTGATGATGCGAAACAGCGCGAAGCGGCCGAAACTTCGGTGCAAAAATTTAAGGACAGTTATCCTGAAGCTTCTTTTGCAATCGGAGAATGTGCGAATGCAGATCCGTTTGAGCTGGCGCTTGCTCTTGTAAGATACGGATTCAAAGTTATGGAAATTTATGGAACAGTAACTGCAGAGAACTTTGCATATATCAAGGCGCTTGCGCAAATCAGCCCGCAGAGCAGGATTTTTTCAAATATGGAGCCTACGATGATTTATTATAACCCAGAGAAGAGCGGAGTAAACATTGCTGTAGGAAAGGACGCCTGCTATTATCACCCGGAAACTCCGGGAATTATGTGGAATGAGGAAAGACAGCCCTATGGATACGCGGGCGTGCGAAAATTTTTTGATGAATTGACGGAGGCGAGCCGATGAGAGGACTTAGAAAATATCTTACGCCGTTTGCGCCGGATCAGTCAGGAGCAGTGTCGGTGTTGTATGAAATGGGCGGAATTTTGGTTATTTGTGACGCCGGAGGCTGTACTGGAAATATATGCGGATTTGATGAGCCACGCTGGTTTGAGCAAAAAAGCGCTTTGTTCAGCGCCGGGCTTCGCGATATGGATGCTGTTTTCGGGCGGGACGACCGTCTGGTTGACAAGCTGGCGGATGCTGCGAATAAGCTGGATGCGGGATTTGCGGCAATTATAGGAACTCCTGTGCCGGCTGTAATCGGAACGGATTATAGGGCTATTGAGAGAATGTGCCGAAAAAAAACAGAGCTGCCGGTATTTGGCATCGACACCGATGGGATGCAATTATATGATGTAGGCGAAGAAAAAGCATATCTGGCGCTTTTCAAAAAATTTGCGGTTGAGCCAGAAAATTTGGATGCATCAGGATTTAATGATTCAAAAACGGAGCGAATAGGAATTTTAGGCATAACTCCTCAGGATGTCAGCGACATGAAGGCCGCTGAAAAGATGAGAAAATATTTCCGCGAAAGATATAATAAGGAAGCAATTTGTTACGGTATGGGAGCAGGCTTGGATGAAGTGAAAAAAGCCTGTGCTGTGGAAAAAAATATTGTTGTTTCACCGGCCGCTCTGGCTGTGGCAAAATATCTTAAAGAAAAGTTCGCCACGCCTTACGAAGTCGGATATCCGATAGTGGAGGAGCGGATTCCCCAAATGGATTATGTGGATAAAAACGTTTTGGTAGTGCAGCAGCAGGTAATGGGAAATGCGATAAGAGAGGAGCTGCGCCGCCGAGGATGCAAATCGGTAACTGTTGCGAGCTGGTTTATGATGAAGCGTGAGCTTAGCGAAGCCGCAGACGTATATCTCAAAGAAGAGGACGATTATATTGATTTAGTTAAAACCGGAAATTATGATGTTATATTTGCTGATAAATGTATGGCGCGAATGACGCCGGAATTTAAAGGTAAGTTTGTGAACCTGCCTCATTTTGCAGTATCTGGAAAGCTTTGCGAATAGCTAAGCGGCAGAAGTAAAAGATTTTGTCGGGAGATGTTTTGAAATATGAATGATAAAGTGAGCAGACGCATTCGGGTCTATGGCATTGTTCAGGGAGTGGGCTTTCGGCCGACTGTCGCAAGGCACGCTGCGGAGTGTAGAATTTATGGAAGCGTGAGTAATAAGGGACCTTATGTGGAGATTTTTGCTCAGGGAGAGCGGGCTCAGGTCGAGCATTTTATTACTATGATAAGGGAGCAGTCTCCGAAACGGGCGGCAATTTTGAAAATGAATATTGAAGATGCCGGGAAAGATTTGGGATATACTCGATTTGATATTATAGAAAGCGAGAAAACAAAGGGCGAGATATTTGTATCGCCTGACATTGCGATTTGCGACGACTGCGCTATGGAAATGTTTGATTCCGAAAACAGAAGATACCTTCATCCGTTTATAAATTGCACTTGTTGCGGCCCGCGGCTGACAATACTGGATTCGCTTCCATATGACAGGGAAAGAACGAGCATGAAAGAATTTCCAATGTGCAAAAAATGTGAGAAAGAATATCATAATCCAGACGACCGCCGCTATGATGCTCAGCCGGTATGCTGTAACGAATGTGGTCCTGAGGTATATCTCATCGGAAGAGAGGAAAAAGGCAGAGAGGCGATTTCCTATACGAGAAAAATCATAGCTGCCGGAGGGATTGCTGCGATTAAGGGCATAGGAGGATTTCATCTGTGCTGTGATGCGTCGAATGAGGCTGCTGTGACGCGCTTGAGAAAACTTAAAAAGCGTCCGGCGAAACCGTTCGCAGTTATGGCGGCTGATATGGAAACTGTCAGACGAGAATGCGTTGTAAGCAAAACGCAGGAGCAGATACTTACCGGTCACCAGAAACCGATTTTGCTTTTGGACAAAAAAGCAGGTAAAATTGCCGAGTCGGTGGCGCCCGCAAATTCAAGGCTTGGGATAATGCTGCCATATGCGCCGGTTCAGCTGCTTTTGTTCAGATATGATGATGCAATCCAAATGCCGGACGTGTTGGTGATGACCAGCGGAAATACTTCGGGAGCGCCTATATGCAGAGACGACAGCGAAGCGATTGAAGAGCTTTCGCATTTATGCGGCTGTATGTTGTCGCATTCACGAAAAATACGTATACGCGCTGATGATTCTGTGATGGATTTTTATAAAGAAAAGCCGTACATGATAAGGCGCTCACGAGGATATGCGCCGCTTCCGTATATGGTATCTCAAAAGTGGACCGGACAGGTATTGGCAGTAGGCGGCGAGCTTAAAAATACTTTTTGCATAGGCCATGACAATCGTTTTTATCCGGGACCTTATGTAGGCGATTTGGAGGATTTGCGTACAGTCAAGGTTTTGAGCGAAACCATAAAGCGCCTGGAAACTCTTTTGGAGGTAAAGCCGCAAATCGTTTCTTGCGATATACATCCGAAGTATAATTCTGTGATGGTGGCTGAGGAAATCGGGCTTCCCGTGGTAAAAGTGCAGCATCATTACGCTCATGTGCTTTCATGCATGGCGGAAAACGATTGTAAAGGTCCGGTGATTGGAGTTTCATTTGATGGAACAGGATATGGAACTGACGGAGCTGTCTGGGGCGGCGAGATTCTTTTGGCAGATTACAGAAATTTTGAGCGCATAGGAAGTATTGAACCGTTTTGGCAGGCTGGCGGAGACCTTGCCGCAAAAGAAGGATTCAGAATAGCGGTTGCGTTGATTTATGAAATGCTGAAAGACAAGAGCGAGGCGGCGAAATTAGCTGAAAAACTCGGCCTTTGCACTAGCGCTGAGGCGCAGATTATTGCGACAATGGTGGAAAAACGTATAAATTCTGTGGTTTCTACGAGCGCCGGGCGTTTATTTGACGGCATAAGCGCGATTTTGGGAATAAGAATGAAATCCACTTTTGAGGGAGAAGCGTCGATGGAGCTTCAGGAAGAGGCTGAAAAAGCGATTAGATGGAAAAAAACGGAATCACAAAACCCAGACGGAAATCCGCTCCCCAATTTGGAGTTAAAAAAGAATCCGGACGGCAGGCTGTTGTTGAATACCGGAGGCATATTTGAGTATGTACTGGAGCAGAGACTTAAAGGCGAAGATGTGGCCCGGACTGCATATGACTTTCATTATCTTTTGGCAGCTCAGATAGTGAAGGCTTGCGTTAAAGCTAAGGAATTGTCCGGCTGTAACGAGGTTGCGCTCAGCGGAGGTGTTTTCCAGAATAAGCTTTTATTAAGTCTGACTGATGAGGGTCTTGAGCGAGCGGGGTTTAAGGTGTGGCGTCATCATTTAATACCGCCGAGCGACGGCGGAATCGCTCTTGGTCAGGCCGTTTATGCGATGCAATATTTAAGTGATAAAAATAATCTTAAAGATTTTGAATAAATAGATGGAGAAAGTATATTAATTGAGAAGTTTGACGGAGGTAATTAATATGTGTGTGGGATTATCGGCAAAGGTTGTTAAAATAAGCGACGGAACTGCTGTTGTTGATGCAGGCGGAGCGCAAAGAGAGGTTTCGGCGCAGCTTTTGGATGAGCTGGAACCGGGCGATTATGTAATGGTTCACGCAGGAGTTGCGATTGCAAAGATTACGGATGAGGACGAGAATGAAACCGATCAGCTCATGGAGGAATTTTTATAATGTCAGAAGATAAGAAAAAAACGGCGGTTGAGGTTATCGAAGGATACGACGGGCCGCCTGTCAGAATAATGGAGGTTTGCGGAACTCATACTCACGAGATTTTTCGGCTGGGAATAAGGAAACTGCTGCCGGATAAGGTTGAGCTTATATCAGGCCCGGGATGTCCTGTGTGCGTAACTCCTGTTGGATTTATTGACGAGGCTGTCTGGCTTGCGCTTGAAAAAGGAGTGACGATTTGCACTTTTGGCGATTTGGTGAGAGTGCCGGGAAGTGAGATGAGCCTTGCGGGAGCGCGCGAAAAAGGAGCAAAGGTCAAAATTGTATATTCGCCTGTTGATGCAAAAAAATATGCAACGCAAAATCCTGAAGAAGAGGTGGTTTTCCTGTCGGTGGGATTTGAGACTACGACACCATCGGTCTGTCTTTCGGTAAAGCAAGCGAGAGAAGACGGTATTTCGGGTTATTCGATACTAACTGCAAACAAAACGATGCCAAAAGCGTATGAAGCATTGAAAGGAAGCGCAGATGTATATTTGTATCCGGGGCATGTGAATGCTATAACCGGAACGGGGCTTTGTGAAGCGCTCAAAAAAGAAGGTATCAGCGGTGTCATAGCCGGGTTTACGGCGAAAGAGCTGTTGACGGCTTTGGCTGTAGCGCTCGTGAAATTCAAGGAGGGAAAGCCTTTTTTTGTGAACTGTTATCCGAGAGTTGTAACTGCTCAGGGCAGCCTCAATGCTCAAAAGCTTGTCGATGAAATGATGGAGGCTTGTGACAGCGAGTGGCGGGGGCTCGGACTTATCCGTGAATCGGGAATGAGGCTCAAAAAAGACTGGGAAATCTATGACGCTCGCAAGAAATATGGTATTCCGACAATGGAGGGCAGAGCTAATCCTGCGTGCAGGTGTGGCGATGTGCTGCAAGGCAAATGCAAGCCTTTAGATTGCAAAATATTTGGGACTTTGTGTACGCCGCAGCATCCGGTCGGAGCTTGTATGGTATCTGGCGAGGGCGCTTGTTCTGCGTATTATTCGTATGGGAGGTAGACTGATATGAACGGTGAAAATAACAGTCGAACGGTTACTATGGCTCACGGAGCGGGTGGTCGCCAGACATCGGAACTTATTGAAACTATATTTGCATCTCATTTTGCAAATCCTGATTTGACTGAGGATGACGCTGCTGTGCTAATGCCGCCGGCAGGGAAAATGGCGGTTTCAACGGACGGATTTATCGTGTCTCCGGCGTTTTTCCCGGGGGGCAATATCGGTAAATTGTCAATATGCGGCACTGTAAACGACCTTGCATGTATGGGAGCGAAGCCTTTGTATTTGACTTGTGCTTTTGTGATTGAAGAAGGATTTTCGATGGAAAAGCTGGAGGAAATTGCAACGTCTATGGAAAAGACCGCTGCGGAGGCGGGAGTGCGTATAGTATCGGGAGATACGAAAGTGGCAGGAAAAGGGCAGGTGGACGGAGTTTTTATCACTACCACAGGAATCGGAGAAATTCGGGACGCAATAGTGGTTTCCGGTAAATTGGCGAAACCGGGCGATGTGATAATTGTTACCGGAGATATCGGCAGACACGGATGCACGATACTGCTCGAAAGAGAGGATTTTGGCATAGAGGCTGATTTGACCAGCGATTGCGCTCCTTTATGGAAAACAGTGGAAGCTGTAATAGAGAGAACTCAGAACATTCACGTAATTCGAGACGCAACGCGCGGCGGCGTGGGGACGGTGCTTTACGAGATAGCGAATCAGAGT
Source organism: Oscillospiraceae bacterium (assembly GCA_963640885.1). GTDB lineage: Bacteria > Bacillota > Clostridia > Peptostreptococcales > Anaerovoracaceae > UBA1739. The sequence goes on from CAVIBE010000115.1 coordinate 14,366, forward strand.
AAGGTAGGAGTGTCTCTTGATGCAGCTAAGATTCCGGTTGAACCTCAGGTGAGAGGCGTGTGCGGTATGCTTGGTCTGGAGCCGCTTTATTTGGCTTGTGAAGGAACAATGGTTATAATTGCGCCAAAAGAAGAAGCGGAGACGATAATTGAAACTCTGCATAAATGCCCATATTCTGAAAATGCCGCTGTAATTGGCGAAATTACGGAAGACTATGTCGGCAAAGTTGTAATGCTTACGGAAATCGGCACAAAAGCCTTGCTGCCTCAGCCGGGTGGTGAATTGCTGCCGAGAATTTGCTAAGATAGTGCGATTAACATAGATAAATTTGTAAAAATGCAGGAGCGGGCGCTTGTTCGTTTGAAAATTTCTGTAAAAAAACAGGGAGGAAAGTATTATGGATAAAAGGGTTGCGGTTATTTCTATTATTGTTGAAAATCCGGATGTTATAGAAGAATTGAACAAAATGCTGCATGAAGCGGCGGAGTATATTATAGGAAGAATGGGAATCCCTTACCGCAGCAAGGGAATAAATATAATAAGTATCGCGATAGACGCACCTCAGGATTTGATCAGTGCGCTGTCCGGAAAAATCGGGCGTCTTGAAGGTGTGTCCGCAAAGACCGCTTATTCAAATGTGATAACGAGGTGCGGAGAATAAAACCGGGTTTGGCGGGAAATGATTTTGCGATAAATCCTATTGATTTGTCGGTTTGTTGTTTGTAATAAATCGGGGGTCATAAACCTGGCGAAAACCCCTGGCGAAAACGATGCCATAAATCGTATTTAATCGAATTTTAGCCTTGAATAAAAGTGAAAAATATTGTAAAATGAACGGTAAACTACAACTAAACGACTTGATTTTTAATATAAGATTTTTATGAAAGGAAGGTATCCTAAATGGCTTTTTATTACGAAGAACCGTCAAGAACTTTCAGCGAATATCTGTTAGTTCCGGGTTATTCATCAGCTCAGTGTATCCCCGCAAATGTCAGCCTTAAAACTCCGGTTGTCAAGTATAGAAAAGGTGAGGAAGAGCCGACTTTGTCGATGAATATACCTATGGTTTCCGCTGTTATGCAGGCTGTCTCAGGCGACAGAATGGGCATAGCGCTCGCAAGAGAGGGCGGAATTTCCTTTATTTTCTGCTCACAGTCGATCGAAAGCCAGGCTGCGATGGTAAGAAAAGTAAAGAAATTTAAGGCAGGTTTTGTGCAGAGCGATTCTAATATACGTCCGGACCAGACATTGAAAGATGTCCTGGAGCTGAAAGAAAAAAGCGGTCATTCAACTGTAGCCGTTACGGATGACGGAACCAGCGAGGGAAAGCTTCTCGGACTGGTTACAAGCAGAGACTATAGAATCAGCAGAATGTCTCTTGATGAAAAGGTTGAAGCTTTCATGACTCCGTTTGATAAGCTGATTTGGGCTAAGGATGGAATTACTCTCAGCGAAGCAAATGATATAATCTGGGAAAACAAGTTAAATTCACTTCCGATAGTAGATGAGAATCAGAGATTGACGAATTTTGTTTTCCGAAAAGACTATGCAGCTCACAAAGAAAATCCTAATGAATTGTTGGATGCGGACAAAAGACTTATCGTCGGAGCCGGTATAAATACAAGAGATTTTGCGGCAAGAGTGCCTGCTCTTGTTGATGCCGGAGTGGATGTCGTGTGTATAGATTCTTCGGAAGGATTTTCTGAATGGCAGAAAATAACGATTGACTGGATAAGGGAACATTACGGCGATTCTGTAAAAGTGGGTGCCGGAAATGTCGTTGACAAAGAGGGATTCAGATTTTTGGCACAGGCGGGTGCAGACTTTATAAAGGTAGGAATCGGCGGCGGTTCAATTTGTATTACAAGAGAAACGAAGGGAATTGGCAGAGGTCAGGCGACTGCGCTGATTGATGTTTGCGCGGCAAGAGACGAATATTTCCGTGAAACCGGAATTTATATTCCTGTATGCTCGGACGGCGGAATCGTTTACGATTATCATATGACTTTGGCGCTGGCTATGGGCGCAGATTTTCTCATGCTGGGCAGATATTTCTCAAGATTTGATGAAAGCCCGACAAACAGACTTAACATAAACGGAAATTATGTGAAAGAATATTGGGGCGAAGGTTCCAACAGAGCGAGAAATTGGCAGAGATATGACATGGGCGGAGATTCAAAGCTTTCGTTTGAAGAAGGCGTTGATTCATACGTGCCTTATGCCGGAAGTTTGAAGGATAATGTGAGCCTGACTCTGAGCAAGATAAGGTCTACTATGTGTAACTGCGGCGCTCTGAGCATAGAGGAGCTTCAGCAGAAAGCTAAGATTACTCTTGTTTCCGCAACGAGTATTGTAGAGGGCGGAGCACACGATGTTATTCTTAAAGACAGAGATATTTCTACACTTAACAGATAAATAAATTGATAGGGCGGCTGTTTGCCGCCCGTTTGGATTAAATTTAGGTTTCGGCGAAAGTTTATTAGCAACGTCGAAAGTCGGATGAAAGTCGGAAATGAATCCTGCCGCCTGATGGAGACGGGGAACGTCTGACGCTACGTTATATACGCATTGACTTGAAAGGAAAAATATGAACAGAGAAATGGTCGTGGTACTGGATTTCGGTGGCCAGTACAATCAGCTTATTGCAAGACGTGTAAGAGAATGCAATGTTTATTGTGAGGTGCATCCTTATACGATTGATTTGGAAAAGTTAAAGAAAATGCAGCCGAAGGGAATTATATTTACCGGCGGCCCTAACAGTGTTTACGGCGACGATTCGCCTCAGTGCCCTGAAGAAATCTATTCTATGGGAGTGCCTGTTTTGGGAATTTGCTATGGCGCTCAGCTGATGGCATATCAATTGGGCGGCCACGTGGAGACTGCGCCTGTAAGCGAATATGGAAGAACCGAGGTCGAGATTGACCGAAACGGAAAGCTGTTTGCTGATGTTTCTGAGAAAACTGTTTGCTGGATGAGCCATACGGACTATATTTCGGCTGTGCCTGAGGGCTTTAAAATTACAGCTAAAACTCCTGTTTGCCCTGTTGCCGGAATGGAAAATACTGATAAAAATTTCTATGCGGTTCAGTTCCATCCGGAGGTAATGCACACTCAGGAAGGCACCAAGATGCTCAGGGCTTTTGTAAGGGATGTTTGCGGATGCGAGGGAAGCTGGAAGATGGATTCTTTTGTTGACGAAACTGTAAAAGCTATAAGAAAAAAGGTGGGCGACGGCAAGGTTTTATGCGCGCTGTCGGGCGGTGTTGATTCTTCGGTTGCGGCAGTTCTGATGTCAAAGGCTGTAGGAAAAAATCTGACTTGTGTATTTGTGGACCACGGTCTTCTCAGAAAAAACGAGGGCGATGAGGTTGAGGCTGTTTTCGGACCTGACGGAAATTACGATTTGAATTTCATAAGGGTTAATGCGCAGCAGCGATTTTATGACAAGCTTGCCGGTGTGACTGACCCTGAAGCGAAAAGAAAGATAATAGGCGAAGAATTTATTCGCGTGTTTGAGGAAGAGGCAAAGAAGATTGGCGCTGTAGATTTTCTGGTACAGGGAACGATATATCCGGATGTTATTGAGTCTGGTCTTGGCAAGAGTGCTGTTATTAAGAGCCATCACAATGTAGGCGGACTGCCGGATTATGTTGATTTTAAGGAAATCATCGAGCCTCTGAGAATGCTTTTTAAGGATGAAGTCAGAAAAGCCGGGCTTGAACTTGGTATCCCTGAGTATCTGGTATTCAGACAGCCGTTCCCGGGTCCGGGTCTCGGGATAAGAATAATCGGCGAGGTTACTGCCGAAAAAGTAAAAATCGTTCAGGATGCGGATTTCATATACAGGGAGGAAATTGCCAAAGCCGGTTTGGATAAGGAAATCAACCAGTATTTTGCGGCGCTCACAAACATGAGATCGGTTGGAGTTATGGGCGATTTCAGAACCTATGACCACGCAATCGCAATCAGAGCTGTGACAACCAGTGACTTTATGACCGCAGAAGCCGCACATCTTCCGTGGGAAGTGCTCGATATAGTTACAAACAGGATAATCAACGAAGTCAAAGGCGTAAACCGCGTCTTCTACGACTGCACCTCAAAACCCCCCGGAACGATTGAGTTTGAATAAATCGAAAAAGTCTGAAACCCCAGTAATATCAAGGGTTTCAGTTTTCAAAGAGCCCGTTGATAAGATTTTGATAAGATTCTGCTCGGTACCCTTTAT
>CAVIBE010000116.1:0-1813 GCA_963640885.1 Oscillospiraceae bacterium
ACATACGGTAAGATCGGCGTTAAGGTTTGGATTAACCACGGCGAAATTCTCGGTAAGTTCGGCGACATCCAGGAAGAAGCTGCTGCACCTCAGGAAAAGAGAAGAGGCGGCGACAGAAGAAGAAGAAATGATGGCAACAGAGGCGAAAGAAGAGAAAGACGCGACAACAGAGAACAGGAACAGAAACCGGTATATGTAAATCCAAGAACGAGAAAAACTCCGAAGGAAGCACCGGCTCCTAAAGAAGTTGTAGAAGAAGCAGCAGTTGAAGCAGTCGAAACTGTTGAAGAATAGTAGTCAGACCGGAAAGGAGGAATAAGACTCATGTTAATGCCAAAAAGAGTTAAACGTCGTAGAGTTCACAGAGGAAGAATGAAGGGCGTTGCAACAAGAGGAAATAAAATCACATATGGAACTTTCGGTCTGGTAGCAACAGAACCGGGCTGGATCACTTCCAATCAGATAGAAGCAGCCAGAATTGCAATGACAAGATATATCAAGAGAGGCGGAAATGTATACATTAAGATTTTCCCTCATAAGCCGGTAACAAAGAAACCTGCTGAAGTACGTATGGGTGCCGGAAAAGGTGCTCCTGAATACTGGGTAGCAGTAGTTAAGCCGGGCAGAGTAATGTTTGAACTTGGCGGAGTTTCAGAAGAAAAAGCAAGAGAAGCTATGAGACTTGCTTCACATAAGCTCCCTGTAAAATGTAAGTTTGCCGTTAAAGAAGAACAGGCAGAGGGTGGTGAAGTTTAATGAAGATCGAAAAAATGAGAGAAATGACCGAGCAGGAACTGAACAATGAAGCTTTAAAGCTGAAACAGGAATTATTCAATCTTCGTTTCCAGCACGTTACAGGACAGCTCGAAAACCCTGTTAAAATGAGAAATGTTAAAAGAGAAATTGCGAGAATTAAGACTGTAATCAGAGAAAAGCAGTTGAACCAGAACGCATAGTGAGCCGAAAGGAGGATGAACATGGACAGAAACAGAAGAAAGACCAGAGTGGGCATCGTAACAAGCAACAAAATGGATAAGACTATCGTTGTTACTGTTGAAGACTTTGTAAGACATTCACTTTACGGCAAGGCAGTAAAAGTTACGAAAAAATTCAAGGCACACGATGAACAAAACGAATGTAATATCGGTGATAAAGTTAGAATTATGGAAACAAGACCTCTTTCAAAAGACAAGAGATGGAGACTTGTTAATGTAATTGAAAAGGTTAGATAACTTTTGAAAGGAGGCACCAGGTTATGATACAAAATGAAACACGACTGAGAGTTGCTGATAATTCAGGAGCAAAAGAGTTGTTATGTATCCGTATTTTAGGCGGTACGAGCCGTAAATATGCGAACATTGGAGATATAATCGTTTGTGCAGTCAAAGATGCTACACCCGGCGGAGTTGTTAAGAAAGGCGACGTTGTAAAGGCTGTTGTAGTTAGAAGCAAGCACGGCGTAAGAAGAGCAGACGGCAGCTACGTTAAATTCGACCAGAATGCAGCTGTAGTTATCAAGGATGACAAAAATCCTGTTGGCACACGTATTTTTGGACCGGTAGCAAGAGAATTGAGAGATAAGAGCTTCATGAAGATAGTTTCTCTCGCTCCGGAAGTATTATAGGAGGCTATTGGGATGATGCACATAAAAAAAGATGATACCGTAGTGGTATTAACCGGTAAAGATAAAGGTAAAAAAGGCAAGGTTCTGAAAGTAATGCCTAAGAGAAGCATGGCTATCGTTGAAGGCGTTAACATTCAGACAAAACACAGAAAGCCAAACAATACAATGAGACAGGGCGCTATCGAGCAC
>CAVIBE010000116.1:1823-4400 GCA_963640885.1 Oscillospiraceae bacterium
AAGAAGGTCCTGTACATGTTTCAAATTTAATGTACTTTGACAAGAATGCTAATGCACCGACAAGAGTTGGTTATCAGATTCAGGACGGCAAAAAAGTCAGAGTTTCAAAGAAAACCGGTAAGGTTTTAGATTAATTCTCGAAAGGAGGGAAAAGTTTTGGCAGCAAGATTAAAGGAAACTTATAAAGAAAAAGTTTTTCCGGCTTTAATGGAAAAGTTTAAATATACTAATGTTATGGAAGTTCCTAAACTGGAAAAGATCACCATTAACATGGGCTTAGGCGAAGCAAAGGACAATCCTAAAATCCTTGAAAGCGCAGTTGAAGAGCTTGCAATTATCTCAGGTCAGAGACCTGTTGTTACAAAGGCAAGAAAATCAATAGCTAACTTCAAAATCAGAGAAGGTATGCCAATTGGCACAAAAGTTACTCTCAGAGGTGATAAAATGTTTGAATTTGCAGACAAATTCTTCAACATTTCTCTTCCAAGAGTAAGAGACTTCAAGGGTCTCAGCAGAAACTCATTTGACGGCAGAGGCAACTATGCTATGGGTATCAAAGAACAGCTGATATTCCCTGAAATCGAATATGATAAGATCGACAAAATCAAAGGTATGAACATTGTATTCACAACAACGGCTAAAACTGACGAAGAAGCTATGGCTCTTCTTGAGCTGCTCGGTATGCCGTTTACAAGATAGGAGGGAATATAGAAATGGCAAAAAAATCTCTCAAGGTTAAACAGCAAAGAGCACCTAAGTATTCAACCAGAGCTTACACAAGATGCAGAATTTGCGGAAGACCACACTCCGTTTTAAGAAAATACGGTATTTGCCGTATCTGCTTCAGAGAGTTAGCTTACAAAGGTCAGATTCCTGGCGTTAAGAAAGCAAGCTGGTAGAATACAGAGAACAGAAAGGAGGAACTTTTAAATGTCAATGACAGATCCTATTGCGGATATGCTTACAAGAATCAGAAATGCTAATATGGCAGCACACGAAAGCGTAGACGTTCCTGCATCAAAAATGAAAAAGTCGATTGCTGATATCCTGCTTAAGGAAGGATATATCAAAGGCTATGATGTTATAGAAGATAATAAACAGGGCTTAATCAGAATTCAGATGAAATATGGCCAGAATAAAGAAAAAGTTATCACAGGTATCAAGAAGATTTCAAAGCCGGGTCTCAAGGTATATGCTAAGAGAGACGAAATTCCTAAGGTATTAGGTGGATTAGGCATAGCTATCATTTCTACTTCCAAAGGTGTTATCACAGATAAGGAAGCAAGAAAAGAGAACGTAGGCGGCGAAGTAATTTGCTACGTTTGGTAAGGAATGGAGGTAAATTAAATGTCAAGAATTGGTAAATTACCTATTACTGTTCCTGCTGGAGTAGAAATCAAAATCAGCGACACAAACATGGTCACTGTTAAAGGACCTAAGGGTCAGTTACAGGAACAGATCAGCCCGAGAATTAAGGTAGAAAATAGCGACGGTGTTGTAACTTTCTCAAGAAGCTCAGACGTGAAAGAAGACAGATCACTTCACGGATTATCAAGAGCTCTCGTCAACAACATGGTTAAAGGCGTTACAGAAGGTTTCCAGAAGAAATTACAGCTCGTAGGCGTTGGTTACAAAGCTGAAAAGAAAGGTGATACATTAGTATTATCTTTAGGATATTCACATCCTATCGAAGTTAAAGACACAGCTGACGTTAAAACGGAAGTTCCGGGACCTAACGAAATCATCGTTAGCGGAATCAACAAGACATTGGTTGGTGACTTTGCGGCTGATATCAGAGCATACAGAGAACCTGAACCTTATAAGGGCAAGGGCATTAAGTATGCAGACGAAGTTATCATACGTAAAGAAGGAAAGACAGGTAAATAGGAAAGGAGTGAATTGAATGTCAGGTAAAGCGAGCAGAAATGCGAAACGTCTGGGTAGACATCAAAGAGTAAGAAACAAGGTGTTCGGAACTCCTGAGAGACCAAGAATGTGCGTATTCAGAAGCACAAAGAACATCAGTGTTCAGATTATAGATGACACTAAAGGTCATACACTTGCATCAGCTTCCACATTAGATAAGGAAATCAAAGACAGAGTTGCTTATGGCGGAAATAAGGATGCTGCTAAAGTGGTTGGAGAAGTTATTGCTAAAAGAGCGCTTGAAAAAGGCATCGAAACAGTTTGCTTTGACAGAGGCGGATTCCTTTATCATGGAAGAGTTAAGGAATTAGCAGACGGCGCAAGAGAAGCAGGACTTAAATTCTAAGAAAGGAAGGAACACTAATGCGACATGACATGATCGATCCATCAAAGATGGAATTTAACGAATCAATCGTAAACATCAGACGTGTAGCTAAGGTTGTTAAGGGCGGTAGAAATTTCAGATTCTCAGTAACAATCGTAATCGGAAACGGTGAAGGCTACGTTGGAGTTGGCCAGGGCAAAGCTTTGGAAATTCCTGATGCTGTTAAAAAAGCTATAGAAGACGCAAAGAAAAACTTAATATATGTTCCTACAGTAGGAACAACAATTCCTCACAGAGTATTAGGCATATTCGGCGCCGGTCAGGTG
>CAVIBE010000117.1:0-144 GCA_963640885.1 Oscillospiraceae bacterium
CGCGCCACAGGCCTTGCAGTCGTACGGACAACGACTGGAAGGCCTATGCCGCCTCCGCCTCCTTTGTAGCATTGAAATTTTGCGGTTTTCCGTAGGGAACGGTTCGTAACCGTTCCGCGAATCGAAATACAGTTTTCCGTAGGG
>CAVIBE010000117.1:154-5641 GCA_963640885.1 Oscillospiraceae bacterium
ATATGGGCCTCGAAAACGTACGGACAACGTTTATCTCGACCCATATTGCCTACGCACCGTTTTTATATATCTCTATCCGTAGGGAACGTGCCTGCGTGCCGTTTCGTGCAAACGCGCATTTTCTGGCGGTTTTCGTATGAAACGGTTCGTAACCGCTTCGTGTAAACTTCCTCTCCCCAAATTTTTACACCCTCATTCAAAATTTTTATTGACAAAATGCGGCTTACGTCAGATAATTTTATGGTTGACATTATTAAGACGAGGAGAATAAGAAGATGTATAAGAAAACTATCGCATCCTCAATGATTCTGCTGCTTACGGCAATAATCTGGGGATTTGCTTTTGTAGCCCAAAAAACAAGCATGGATCACGTCGGTCCATTCACCTTTAACTCAGCGAGATTCACAATCGGAGCGCTGTGCGTGCTGATTTATTCGTTAATTGCAGACAAAAAAAGCTCCGCAGCTGGCAATCCTTCAAAACATACATATTTTATCGCAGGCAAGCCCAACAAAACACTTTTTGCAGCAGGACTTCTCTGCGGCCTTGCGATGTTCGCAGGCTCATCCTTTCAACAGGTGGCGCTGCAATTCACAACAGCCGGAAAATGCGCTTTTGTAACCGCACTTTATATGATAATAGTTCCGATACTTTCTATTTTTCTGAAAAAGAAAGTAGGCTTCAATACCTGGCTCGGAGTTGTTTTAGCTGCATTCGGATTTTATTTTCTCTGCCTCAAACCGGGAGAGCTTCACCTTAACGGCGGAGACCTGCTCACACTTATCGGCTCAATCTTCTGGGCAGTACAGATACTCGTAATCGATCATTTTGTAAACAAGACGGACGGTATCAAAATGGCTGCACTTCAATTTATAGTAACAGCTATTCTGAGCGTTGCAGCAGCACTTATATTTGAAGAAATAGCCGTAGCTACTCTCATTCAGGCGGGCATTCCTATTCTTTACGGAGGTTTCCTTTCTGTCGGAGTTGCATTCACACTTCAGATTGTCGGTCAGAAAAACACTCCGCCTACCGTCGCTTCGCTGATACTCAGTCTCGAATCCGTGTTTGCGGTTATAGGCGGCGCATGGCTTCTTAACGAAGCACTTTCGGAGCGTGAGCTTCTCGGATGTCTGATGATATTGGGCGGCGTTGTTTTGGCGCAGATACCGCTGCATTTAATCAGGTGGAAAAAACTCAGTCGCGCTGATAGTCACAAGGCTTAAATGATGATATAATTTGGTAAGAAATTTGCAAAACAATGCAAAATAAAGCATTTTATAAGGAACGACCTGTGTGTCGTTCCTTATAAAAGTGTAATTTCTTTAACATTGTCTTAATATGTCATGTAAATCCCCGAAAAAAACGAAGCAGCCCTATACAGAACTGCTTCGCAAAAATTCTTTTATTTGGATGCGACAAAAATCACACCCGCCTCAAACCGACTCCGTAAAAATTAGAGAGCAGCTTTAAGAATATCAATAACGTCAGCTTTACCGATTTTAACAGGAGTATCAGCAAGCAGTCTGTAATTCATAACATCATCAGCAACTGCTTCAAAGATAGCTTCTGTAACAGGCTCTGAGCACTGTCTTCTAGCCGGGTCTAATTCTGATAATCTCATTGGAACTTTAAGGTCTTCAGCCATTTCGAATACAGCATCAACTGCAGCGAAAGCAGCATCTCTTAAATCCATGCCTTCTACGTTCTTTCCAAGAGCGATAGCGATTTCCTTGAATTTTTCCATGTTACCAACACATGTTCTTTCCATGCAATATGGGAGAAGTAATGTCATAGCAACACCATGTGGAACGTGAACAAAAGCACCAAGAGTCTGGCCGATGCCGTGAACAACACCGAGACCACCGTTCATGAATGCAACACCTGCGATTGTAGCAGCGATAGCCATGTTGCTTCTTGCTTCCATATCAAATGCGCCAGCGCCTGTAGCTCTTCTGATGCTCTTTCCGATCATCTTGATAGCCTGCATACCCATAGCATCTGAGATTGGGTTAGCTCTGTTTGAAACATAAGCTTCGATTGCATGTGTTAAAGCATCCATACCAGTTGTAGCTGTAATGAATGGAGGACATCCCATCTGTACCATTGGATCGATCAGAGCATACTTAGGAATGAGGTATTCGTGAGTTACAGAAACCTTTGTCTTATCCTGATTGTTTGTGATAACTGATGCAGCAGTCATTTCTGAACCTGTACCAGCTGTTGTCGGGATGCAGATTAAAGGCATGATTGGGTTTGTAACTGTCTTTGTTCCGCCAAAGAGGTAATCTCTTACTGAACCTTCGTTTGTCTGAAGCATACAAATAGCTTTAGCTGTGTCTATTGGGCTTCCGCCGCCAACTGCTAATACTACGTCTGCGCCACTATCTCTTAAAACGCCTGCAGCTGTGTCTACTACTTCGATTGTTGGGTCTGGAATCATTTCATCATATACAACATAATCAAAATTATCAGCCTTGAGACCTTCTTCGATCATGCCGCAGATACCAGCAGCTACGATACCTTTATCTGTAGCGATAAATGCCTTCTTGTAACCCATTCCTCTGAGTACAGCACCGATTTCTTTTACGATACCTTCGCCAAACTTAACTTTAGCAGGCATTTTAAATTCAAAACTTCTCATGGTAATCGTCTCCTTTCAGATTTTTTCCAACTATTACATCAGCCTGTACACAGAATGCACAGGCTGAGCACAAATTTAAGTTATATTATTAGATTCTACGTTAATTTAGTAGCCTAATTATTTTTCGCAAGCAGCGATAGCGTTTTCGAACTTCTGGAGGCAGAGGTCAACTTCGTCCTTCTTAATGTTAAGAGGCATGATGAATCTGAATCCGTTTCCGTTTACGCCGCAGCCTGTTGTGAGCATATGCTCTGTTTCTCTGAGATATGTGATAACATTCTTTGTGAATGCTGCGTCTGGTTCAAATGTGCCAGGTTTGCAGAATTCAGCAGCTGTCATGAGGCCGATACCTCTAACGTCTGCAATGTAAGGATGTCTCTTCTGCATTTCTTTAAGCTGAGCCTGGAGGTATTCACCCATAACTCTTGAATTTTCGATGAGGTTTTCTTCATCCATAACGTCGAGTACAGCAAGACCAGCAGCTGCGCAAACTGGGTTACCACCGAATGTTGTTCCGTGTGTACCAACGTTCCATCTTGACATGATGTCTGGTGTTGACCAGCAGCAGGACATTGGGAGACCACCGCCGATAGCTTTACCAGTTGTCATGATATCAGGAACTACATCGTAGTGCTGTGAAGCCCACATTTTACCTGTTCTACCGAAACCTGACTGGATTTCGTCGAAGATTAAGAGGATGCCGTGTTTGTCACAGATTTCTCTAACGCCCTTTAAGAACTTAGGATGTGGAGCAACGTATCCGCCTTCACCCTGGATAGGTTCCATGATGATAGCAGCAACTTCTTTAGGTGGAGCTAAGAACTTGAGTAAGTTTTCGAGCATCCATAAGCAGTAATCAGCTCTGCCTTCGAGGTCATCGTTGTCGATCATATCCGGGCAAAGGATTCTCTGTGGGAATGGTGTGAAGTAAACGCCACCCATGAGTGGTTCATATGATTCTCTGTAGTGTGAGTTTGAACCTGTGATAGCTGTTGTACCAACAGTTCTGCCGTGGAATGAACCCTGGCAAGCAATGATCAGAGGTCTGCCTGTTGCGCATCTAGCAAGTTTGATAGCACTATCGTTAGCTTCTGCACCACCGTTTGAGAAGAAAAGGCTTGTTAACTTCTTGTCGCCTTCGCCAGGAGCTCTTTCAGCAAGTCTCTTAGCGAGTTCAAGAGTTGTAGGATAGTTAACGTGGTTAAATGAAGCATGGATAAGTTTTGCAGCCTGATCCTGAATAGCTTTTACGATTTTTGGATGTGTATGACCAGCAACGTTTACAGCGATACCCTGAATCATATCGAGATATTCAACGCCGTTAACGTCTTTTATATAAAGACCGTGACCTTCACCTGCAACGAGATGTGAGCTTTTAACGAATACTGGTGATAAATACTGTTGGTAATCTTCAAATTTCATTGTCATGATTACGTCCTCCTTGAATTTTTAGATAAATATATAACAACATAAGGCTAAGCACAATAAATATGCTTAACTGTTGTTAATGAAGGGTCGGGGTAAACCGACCCCATCAATCGTTTTAGTTACCTGATCTATAGATTAGTAAGTAACCTTTGAGCATGTCTTCCAGAGACCCATTCTCTCAGCTTCTCTTACGAGATCATCCTGGAATGCAGGATCAGCGATGCTGATGAGTAATTCAGCTCTTTCCCACATAGATCTACCTTTAAGGTTTACAGCACCGTTTTCAGTTACGATGAAGTGTGGGCCTGTTCTTGGAACTGTGCATGTAGCACCTTCCATAAGTCTTGGAACGATGAGAGATTCCTTAGTTCCGTCTTTCTTTGTTAATGTAGCCGGTGTGCAAAGGAATGACTGACCGCCGTTTGACTTGTAAGCACCGAGTACGAAGTCAACCTGACCGCCGTTACCGCCGATATGCTGCCATTTAGCAGATTCGGAGTTAACCTGTCCCTGAATGTCAACCTGTAAGATTGAGTTTACAGATACGAAGTTGTCCTGTGCACCGATAACGCCGATATCATTTACGTAATCAACAGGCATATCCTGTACGATTGGGTTGTCATCTAAGAAGTCGTAAAGTTCCTGAGAACCCTGGCAGAATGTATGTACCATCTGACCTTTATTTAAGTTCTTCTTCTTACCTGTTACACAGCCCTGTTCATACATCTTGAGATAAGCGTCTACGAACATTTCTGAGTGAACGCCGAGATCCTGTACGCCAGCTTCAGCTAACTGTGAACCGATGTAGTTAGGAAGTCCGCCTACGCCAAGCTGCATTGTTGAACCGTCTTTAACTCTTTCGATAACGTGTTTAGCAATCTTCTTATCAATATCATTAGCATCCTTAGCTTTGATCTGTGGCATGTCAACAGGATTCTGCTGTTCAACAACCATATCAACTTCTGAAATGTTAAGAGAAACGCCAACACCGTGAGCCTTAGGCTGTTTTGGGTTAACTTCTACGATAATTTTCTTTGCTCTGTTCTTTCCGCTGAGGAATCCCCAGTATTCAGCAACCTGTGGTCCGAGGTTGAAGTTGCCCCATTTGTCCATAGGTCCAACCTGTAACATAGCAACGTCCATTCTTTCTACTGATTCAGCCCAGTATTTAGGATTTTCTCTGAACTGTACAGGGATATACCAGCAGCAACCCTGTTTGTTGTACTGTCTGTCTCTAGCCGAGAACTGTGTTGATAAATACTTGAAGTGTTCAGCTTTAGGGTCAGCTTCTAAGATTGCAGGTGGGAAAGGCCACGCCCAAATTGTTGTCATGATGATAACGTCTTTGAGTTCTTCTGTTCTCTTAGCGAGAGCTTTATCTAATTCTACAACCAGACCGTTGAACAGTCCATAGT
>CAVIBE010000118.1:0-5195 GCA_963640885.1 Oscillospiraceae bacterium
GCTGCTAAAATCTCAGGCGCAAGATTTACAGTTTACAAGGGCTTAGGCTCAAGACTTGAAAGATCAGTTATGAATTTCATGCTTGATCTGCATACGGAAAAGCACGGATATACAGAAATTCTGCCTCCTTTCATGGTAAACAGAGCTGCTATGACAGGCACAGGCCAGCTGCCTAAATTCGAGGATGATATGTTCCATGTTCCGGCAAAAGACTTTTTCCTCATTCCGACGGCAGAAGTGCCTCTTACAAATTTGAGAATGAATGAGATAATAGACGGCGCAGAACTTCCATTATATTATACAGCATATACACCATGTTTCAGAAAAGAAGCGGGTTCGGCAGGCAGAGACACAAGAGGTCTTATCAGACAGCATCAGTTCAACAAGGTTGAATTGGTTAAGCTGGTAAAACCGGAAACTTCATATGACGAGCTTGAAACACTGCTTCAGGATGCAGAAAGCGTCCTTCAGATTCTGGAAATACCTTACAGAGTAGTTAAGCTCAGCACAGGAGACCTTGGCTTTAGCTCAGCGATGACCTATGATATCGAAGTTTGGATGCCAAGCTATGGCAGATATGTTGAGATTTCATCTTGCAGTAACTTTGAAGATTATCAGGCAAGAAGAGCAGGTCTCAGATACAGACCTGAACCTAAAGCAAAGGCAGAGCTCGTTCATACATTAAACGGCTCCGGGCTGGCAATAGGCAGAACAGTTGCTGCTATTCTCGAAAACTATCAGCAGGCAGACGGCAGCGTTGTTATTCCTGAAGCTCTCAGAAAGTATATGGGAACAGACAAAATTGAGAAAAAATAATGCAGTATAGGTCTTGACTAAGACAAATAATTAAAGTATACTGTCAGAAATCGGTTAAATTAATAGCATTAAGGTTATGACAAGGAAATGCCTGGTCGTGACTCCACTACAGAGAGCTGTTGGTTGATGCGAAACAGTGTGGATGGTCAGGATACTCACCTTCGAGCCATTGAACTGAACGAAGTTTAGATTTTAAGTAGGATTCAACGGGTTCTCCCGTTACAGAGATAGATATTCAAAGGATATCGACAAAGGTGGATGTATTACTACATCAAAAAGAGTGGTACCGCGGAATTTCCCGTCTCTTTATGTTACATAAAGAGACGGTTTTTTTATTATAATGAACCTTATTTAAAAATTCGACGTGGTTTGTTCAGGTTTTGGCTTGATTTAAAATGCCGGAAGCTTCGCAAAGAGCCCGGCGCACAGAATAGAGAGAATTATGGGCGGAATTTTGACCGCCTTAGAGAGAAAGGAAGTTCAACATATGATTAAAACAGGCGCACAAATCGTAATGGAATGTTTGCTCGAACAGGGTGTTGATACAGTGTTCGGATATCCGGGCGGCACAGTAATTGATCTGTACGATGCTTTGTACGAATATTCCGACAAAATTAATCATGTATTGTCAGCCCATGAGCAAGGCGCAGCTCATGCAGCGGACGGATATGCGAGATCCACAGGAAAACCGGGAGTTGTATTTGCGACCTCTGGCCCTGGAGCTACCAACCTGGTTACAGGGCTTGCTACAGCCTACATGGATTCTATTCCTATGGTAGCGATTACGGGAAATGTAAACATAAAAAATCTGGGAACAGACGCATTTCAGGAAATTGATATTTACGGCGTGACTTTTCCGATAACAAAATACAGTTTTATTATAAAAGACCAGAAAGATATTGCAGAAGCGATAAGAAGAGCTTTTTATATCGCACAGGAAGGAAGACCGGGACCTGTTCTCGTCGACATTTTGAAAAACGCTCAGGCGGGCACGACAGAATACGAACCGGCAGTTCCAAGAGAAATTCTGCCTAAGAATAAGAAACTTACAGCCGAAGCTATAAACCGCGGCTGCGAACTGATAAACGAAGCAAAACGCCCGATGATATTTGCCGGAGGCGGCGCTATCTCCTCAGATGCTTCAGATGAGCTTATCAAATTTGCGGATAAAATTGGCGCACCGATATCCCTCTCGATGATGGGACTTGGAGCTTGCTCCTCAGATTATCCATATTTTACGGGAATGCTCGGAATGCACGGAACTCAGGTTTCGTCAAAAGCCGTTTCGAGCTGCGACCTGCTCATCATCGCAGGCGCAAGAATGTCGGAACGTGTAACAGGAAATGCACAGACTTTTGCAAAACATGCAAAGATACTTCATATAGATGTAGACCCTGCCGAAATCGACAAGGTTCTGCCGACAACCTCATATATTACGGGCGATCTGAAAACCGTACTCAATATGCTCATTGGCAAGGTGGATCAGAAAACCGACAGCACATGGAGAGACCAGATTTTAGAGTGGAAGAGCCAGTATCCGACAGTTATGGAGAACCGCGGAGAAATTTCGCCATACAATCTCATGCAGGAAGTTGCAGCAAGAGTGCCTGAGGATTCGATAATCGTTACTGACGTAGGTCAGCACCAGATATGGACAGCTCAGTATTATCCGATAAAACATCCGAGAACCTTCGTTTCGTCCGGCGGACTTGGAACTATGGGATTCGGACTTGGCGCAGCGATAGGCGCAAAAAAGGGAAATCCGAACAAGAGAGTAGTGCTTTTCACAGGAGACGGAAGCTTCCAGATGAATTGCAATGAATTGATAACTGCCGTTACGAATAAACTCAATGTAATAATTGTTGTTGTAAACAACGGTGTTTTGGGCATGGTAAGACAGTGGCAGAAGCTCATGTACAAGCAGCATTACAGCCAGACTACCCACGGCAGAAAAATAGATTATGTTAAATTTGCCGAAGCATATGGAGCAGCAGGCTTCAATGTTTCGACTATGGATGAGCTTAAAGCGGCACTTGATGAAGCTGTTAATATCGACGGTTCTGTTGTTATAAATGCAAATATAGATAAGGACTTGAGCGTATTGCCAATGGTTCCTCCGGGAAATGCATATAATCAGCAGATATTTAAAATCGAAGAATAGGAGAGAAAGATATGGAAGAAAGAAGACATGTATTATCTCTGATCGTAGAGAATCGACCCGGAGTTTTGAGCAGAATATCAGGTTTGCTTACGAGAAGAGGATTTAATATAGAATCGTTGTCGGCGGCAGAGACTGAGGACAAGAGTATCTCGCTTATAATCATCGTATTCCAGGCTACGGATGCCACAGCCGAACAGATAAACAAGCAGCTCGAAAAGCAGGTTGACGTTTATGAAATCAAAGAGCTTTCCGCACCTGACGCTGTAACAAGAGAACATCTGATGGTTAAAATAAAGGCAAGCCCGGAAGAAAGAATGTCGCTGATATCCGTTGCGGGAATTTTCAGAGCGCATATCGTAGACGTTTCGCCTAAGTCAATGATAATCGAGCTTACAGGTGAAGCTTCAAAAACAGAAGCATTCATAGAAGCGGTAAAACCTTATGGAATAATTCAGGTTGCCCGCTCGGGAGCAATCGGACTGAGCCGACTCGGCGCACCGCAGCTTAACAAAGATATTTAAAGACATTTGAAATACAGGATATATAGAGATATATAGGAGAGAAAAAATGAGAAGCGACAATGTTAAAAAAGATTATACAAAAGCACCGCACAGAAGCCTGTTCAGAGCAATGGGTTATGTTGACGAAGAGTTAGACAGACCGCTTATAGGCGTAGTAAATTCTCAGAACGAAATTGTTCCGGGTCATATCCACCTTGATACGATAGCAAAAGCCGTAAAAGAGGGCATAAGAGCAGCAGGCGGAACACCTATTGAAGTGCCGGCAATCGCAGTATGCGACGGTATCGCAATGAATCATATCGGAATGAAATATTCTCTCGTATCGAGAGAAATTATAGCCGACAGCGTTGAGACAATGGCTATAGCTCACCAATTTGACGGTCTCGTGCTTATACCGAACTGTGACAAAACTGTACCGGGAATGCTCATGGCTGCTGCAAGAGTGAATATTCCTACAGTCGTTATTTCGGGCGGTCCGATGCTTGCGGGCGATTTTGAAGGAAAGAAGATCAGCCTCAGCCAGATGTTTGAGGCTGTAGGCTCAAAGAGCGCAGGCAAGATAACAGACGAGCAGCTTTGTGAAATGGAAGACAATGCCTGTCCGACTTGCGGCTCATGCTCAGGTATGTTTACCGCAAATTCAATGAACTGCCTGACAGAAGCAATCGGCATGGGGCTTCCTGGCAATGGCACAGTTCCGGCTGTAGCAAGTGCGAGAATAAGACTTGCAAAACAGGCAGGATTCAGAATCATGGATTTGGTAAAAAAAGACATCAAGCCAAGAGATATCATGACGGATAAGGCTTTTAAAAACGCACTGACAGTTGATATGGCGCTTGGATGCTCGACCAATTCAATGCTCCATCTTCCGGCAATAGCAAGAGAAGCGGGCGTTAAAATAGACCTCGAATCAGCTAACGGATTGAGCGCAGTTACTCCGAACCTGTGCAAGCTGGCGCCTGCTGGCTTCCACTTTATGGAAAATCTGAATGCGGCAGGCGGCGTATATGCTGTAATGAATGAGCTGAGCAAGCTTGATTTAATAGAAAAAGACGTTTTGACTGTAAACGGAAATACGATAGGCGAAGCAATCAAGAACTGTCCTGTCCTCGACCACGAGATAATCAAATCGGTTGACGCGCCTTACAGCAAAACCGGCGGAATCGCGGTTCTTAAAGGAAATATCGCAAAAGCAGGCTGCGTAGTTAAGAGATCCGCAGTAGCTCCCGAAATGCTCGTGCATGAAGGACCGGCTAAGGTATTTGACAGCGAAGAGGATTCAATGGAAGCTATCCTCGGCGGCAAAATCGAGCCGGGTGATGTAGTTGTAATCAGATACGAAGGCCCTAAAGGCGGTCCGGGCATGAGAGAAATGCTCTCACCGACAGCTTCTCTGGCTGGCAGAGGTTTAGACAACTGCGTTGCTTTGATAACAGACGGAAGATTTTCCGGAGCGACAAGAGGAGCGGCAATCGGTCACGTATCGCCTGAAGCTGCTGAAGGCGGCATGATAGGTATAGTAAAAGACGGAGATTTAATCTCAATAGATATACCAAATGGCAAGATTGAGCTTAAAGTCAGCGATAAAGAAATAGAAGAGAGAATGAAGAAGTTTGTGCCGAACGAACCGAAGATCAAGACCGGGATTTTGGCAAAATATGCGAAATTAGTCAAATCGGCAGCCGAGGGAGCCGTCT
>CAVIBE010000119.1:0-5095 GCA_963640885.1 Oscillospiraceae bacterium
GATTCATATGTGATATGGACGGCGTCATATATCACGGCAACAAACTGCTTCCGGGAGTAAAAGAGTTTGTAAAATGGCTTACAGATAATAAAAAACATTACTTATTTTTGACTAATTCGGGGCAATACACGCCAAAAGAATTACAGCAAAAGCTGGCAAGGATGGGGCTTGATGTAGACGAATCGCATTTTTACACCAGCGCACTTGCTACAGCATACTTTCTTGATAATCAGGCGCCGGGATGCAGCGCTTATGTATTGGGTGAACATGGCATACTCAATGCACTTTATGATAAAGGGATAACATATAATGATGTAAATCCGGATTATGTGGTAGTCGGCGAAGCTTCTACTTATAATTTAGAGCAGATTACAAAAGCGGTGCGCCTTGTAAACAACGGTGCAAAGCTCATCGGAACAAATTACGATTTGACCGGGCCTACGGAAACAGGAATAGCGCCTGCCTGCCGAGCTCTCATAGCACCAATCGAGCTTGCAACAGGAAAAAGCGCTTACTTCGTCGGCAAACCTAATCCGCTTATGATGAGGACCGGGCTCAGGCTCCTGGGTGTACACTCAGAAAACGCTGCAATGATAGGTGACAGAATGGACACTGACATAATAGCCGGTATAGAGACAGGTCTTGATACAGCTCTTGTTCTTTCTGGCGTAACTACTCGCGAAGGCTGCGAGCAATATCCTTACAGACCGCGCCTCATTCTCAACAGTGTAGGCGATATCCCGGAATAATTCGGATTATCCAAAGTTCCGAAACGCCCTTTGTGCCTTGAATTTCCGCAATTTTTTGTACCTGTGGCGGAGCTTACTAAAATAATATTTTCTATTTTATAATGGCGGGGGTATTTTGATTCGCAGTTCAAAAGGTTTATCTGAAATTTATTATCTAATTTTGAATTTTATCAGTTATAACTGATAAAATTGTATTTTTTCATTGAATTTCACTTATAAGTGCGCTATACTATGCTCAACCACGAAAAAAAGGGGGAGCTAAGATTTATGATCAAACGTGAATTGTATATGAGCCGCATTCGTCCATTTATCGGAACGGAGCTTATTAAGGTCATGACTGGCATCCGACGCTGTGGAAAGTCTGTCATGTTGGAGCTGATCAAGCAGGAGCTGACAGAGTCCGGCATCAGCCCAACGCAGTTTATCTCCATCAACTTTGAGGATATGAGCTATTCCCACCTGCAAACTGCTCAGGCTTTGCACGATGAAATCATTGCAAAAGCCGGCGAAATAGAGGGTAAGGTCTATCTTTTCTTTGATGAAATACAAGAAGTCAAAGATTGGGAAAAGTGTATCAACTCTCTCCGCGTTTCGCTGGATTGCGACATCTATATCACCGGTTCAAATGCAAGACTGCTATCCGGTGAGCTTGCAACTTACCTTGGCGGGCGATATGTGGAATTTGTGATTTATCCGTTTTCCTTTGGAGAGTTCATAGAGCTGTACAGTTCTATTGCTCCCGATGAATCCATCCCGCAATGTTTTCAAAAGTACCTGATTGCCGGAGGTATGCCCTACCTTGCAAATATCCGTTATGAAGACGCTGCGTCCTGGCAATATCTCCACGATCTTTTTAACTCGGTCCAGCTCAAGGACATCGTAAAGCGAAATAATGTCCGGGATGTTGACTTGCTGGAGCGGGTCATTGCCTATGTGATTGCCAATGTGGGAACGACTTTTTCCGCTACCTCTCTTGCGAAGTTTTTGAAAAACGAGCAGCGCACTGTTGCGCCGGAAACAATTCTGAACTATATCAAATACTGCTGCGATGCTTACCTTTTCTATCAGGTGAAGCGGGAAGATTTGCATGGCAAACAGATTCTTGCCTCTAATGAGAAGTATTATATTGCTGATCATGGCATCCGTGAAGCGGTTTTTGGCGGTAACATGCGAGATATCAATCTCGTTTTGGAGAATATTGTATTTCTTGAATTACTGCGCCGGGGATACGAGGTGACCGTCGGCAGAGCGGCTGATAAAGAAATTGATTTTGTTTGTGACAAGCGCGGAGAAAAGCTATATGTTCAGGTCACTTATCTGCTGGCTTCGGAAGAAACGCTCAACCGCGAGTTTGGTGCATATGACAACATCCGCGACAACTTCCCGAAATACGTTGTTTCTCTCGACGAGTTCGACATGAGCCGAAACGGCATCAAACATCGAAATATACGCGATTTCCTCCTGGCCGGGGAATGGAACTAAGCGCAAAGACTCCCCGTCAAGGGGTTTTTTTAGCAGCCCGCCGCCACTTATTAAAAAGAATATTTTCTATATTTTACTACCCAATTATGTAAAATTTGGATAGATTGCTCAGAGGTACATTTCCCGTCCAAAGCCTTATCAAGTCTACTCTATATCTATACTCATATATTCAATAATTATCGGCTCACCAGCTGCGCACAAAATACAGAAATAATATTCCCCGTCTTCCGGCACGGTAATGTCAATACTGTCCTCGCCCTGTAAAACATAATTGGATTTAACATCAACTCTTTCACCGTCGTCTTTAACATAACCATAATTAATCTTACCCGAGCTATGATAATATTCCTTATCACTGTAAATGCTAATTTTAACCTTATCTCCGGCTTTAAGACTCCACGACTTTTCGTCAGAATCATAGTATGTTCCTATGTCACCGTTGGCGAGAACATGCGGAGCATAGCTGTTTTTAGAATAAATATTTTGTTTTATTTCCTTTGATTTTTCATCAAATTCCACTTCCGTCTGGCTTCCTTTATCCCGAAAACCTGCAAGAGTGCTTTCTAACCAGCTTTCATCTACGTTGCCATTTTCATCCGTATGATTTTTCACTTCCTGCTCATTCAAATAATATACCGTATTTGATTCTTCACTTGCTTTTGCAACCCTTTCTGCAATTTCTGCATCTTTATCAACAATCGCCCGCTGTATAAGCGCTCTATATTCGTCACTGTCAACAAGCTGATTGATGTTCACTTCCCCTGCGTCAGCATAAGCATCTTCGTTAAGCGTAGCTCCTGCCAGCGCGCACACCATAATTAAACTAACGCTTAAAGCGATTAAAATATTTTTGTATACCTTTTTCATCTTTAAATCCCCCCTCAAAACAAGGTCAAATCTTCTCTTTAGAGTCGATTTGCTGTCGGAAAAACCGGTACCTAATACATAATTTTTCTGTTCTGACACGCTTATTTCTTTCAAAATAGCGCTGCAATATTCATATCTATACTTTTTATCTTTGCCCTGTAGCGCTTCGTAGTCACAGCACAGTTCTAAATCTTTCCTCAAATTTCTATATATGATATATGAAGCCGGATTGAACCAGTGCATCGCTATCGCTAAATAAGCACAAAAGATGAGCAAAGTGTCATGTCTTTTAATATGAGCAATTTCATGTATAAGCAAGATTTCCAATTCTTTTTCATCATATTCCCGGCATGGCAACACGATTATGGGTTTTAGAAAACCTATCACATAAGGTGTTTTGCATTTAGGATCAACCAATATATTCACTTTTTTTCTATTTGCTAAATTTATTGGGATCTCTTTTTGCAAACGGCGAGTATAATTAGTACCTCGTCGCTTTAAAAGCAGACGATATATTACATAATGCACGACATAAGAGAATATTAAAACAAACGTCCCTATGATCCAAATTAGCGAAACCGCCTGCATCCATCCGGTTTGCGAAGTAAAAACTTCAGGCAGCACATTGTCTAAAGTTTTGATTACGGTTTCTCCCTGAGCCGCATTTTCGATCACAGCCGGTGTGCCATGCACGGCTTCGCTTCCCACAATTTTATAGACTTGAATCCCGACTGAATCTAAAATATTTTTTATTGCCCTTAATATCAAAGCAACAGGGATTATCAGACAACAAATAAAGGTTTTGCAAATCCCAACTCTCCAGTGAGGAGTATATTTTTCTTCAATATAATGTGACAAAAGTAAAACTAATGCCGTCAAAAAAAGAATCGCAAAACTTACAAATAAATAATCCCCAAATAACCCATTTATTACATTCATCTCACCAAGCCCCCTTAGTTAAAGTAAATGATTTTTTGAACGGAAATCATCCAAGAAATCTTGCAATTCTTCTACATCTTTTTTGCTCAATTTCCCGCCGCCGGCAAAATTCAAAACAAAGCTCGCCAAAGAACCGTTATACAAATTTTCGATTACATCCTTGCTTATCTTTGACTGATATTCATCTTTCGATACCACTGCGGTATATATAAATTCTCTACCTCTGAGTGTATGCTCTAAAAACCCCTCTTCTGTCAGCCGCGCCAATATTGTGTTGATTGTAGCCGTCTGCCAATTTTTTTCTTTTAACAGGTCTTGCAGCTCGCGCCTTGAAACAGGTTTCCCGATATTCCATATTGTAAGCATCACATCAAGCTGCGCCTTCGGTAAAGTTTTCATGTTTGCATCCCTCGGTCTTTAATTTAGTTCTACGATGTCTATTCTATATTAGTTTTCTATCGCCGTCAAGGAATCTACACATATCATATTAGAATTCCCATTATATAAGTACGCATTATAATATGCAGATGTTCCTCCAGAAGCTTTTGTTACTTTCCCATACCAATTTCCGCTAAGCGCGGTAAAATAGCCTAACGCATAATATGCGCTAGAATTTTTTTTACACATATGCAACCAGCAATCCTGAACGCGGCCATTGCTCATACTGACATAAAAATTCATAGTTCCTCCGTTATACCAAAAATCAGCTCCAATTTTAAGATATCCAAGACTTGGAACATTTATTCCACTGCCTATATCAAAATTTGTATTCGCCTCGTGATGTTCAACAATATTTCCATTTGCATCATATACAGTATATGATGCCCCTTCAAGCAGATTAATTTCCTGTCCGCTTGAATCCTCATCGGCAAAAGAAATAGAGGTCATGGCCAAGACTGTCACCATAAACAAAGATAGTGCGACTAATAAAGATTGTGTTTTGGTAAATTTTTTCATTTTGTCCTCCTTTGGCTTTTAAAAAATATATTACTTTAGTAATATTAGCATGTTAAAACATGCTTGTCAATAAGTAAAAAACTATAGTTTAACATTCCGGT
>CAVIBE010000120.1:0-6503 GCA_963640885.1 Oscillospiraceae bacterium
TGCGCCAAACAAATCCAGATAGGCAAAAGAAAAAGGATGAGAGAAATTTTGCTCTGCATCCTTTTTGTAGGGAACGGCACAACAGGCGCGTTTACTACGGCGTTTTTGCCGGGAATAAATACTTTTCCGGGCGGAAATTCTCGAATAAAGCCGGATAATCCTTGCTAAATTCTAATAAATTTTAATAAAAAACAGCTACCTCGTCCTCCGGTTTTTCAGCCGGCTCGATTTCTGTAATATTTATAATCGGTCCTGCTTCTCCGTTATATAATTTGTGTATACCTTCGCTCACAATACCGGTTACGCACAGCCACTGACCGTGTTTAAACTTCTTAATCTCGCCCGCTTTCTCAGCCGGCATATGACACGCAACAGCGCAAAATTCGATATCTTCCACACAGCAGGTCATAACATGGCGGCCAAAAATGAAGTCTCCCTCAGGAATCCTCTTGTCCTGAACGATTCTGCCCTTGAGTTTAACCATTTTGCCTATATAATTTTCTGTTTCTTCGTTGACGTCTCGATACCAAACCGCATAATCCTCGTCTTCTATGCATATTACTGGCGCTTCCATGTCATAAGGCAGAGGATCGGCAAATTCGTCGGCCTCAACTCTGTCAGGCGAAAATTCATAAAATATATCCGCCCTCCAGTTGAAAGTCCTGACGAGCTTATGAAATTCCATCTTATCCATCTCATCTCTGAAGCGGTTGAAAACTACTGCATCGCAGAATTTCAGCTTGTCCGCTACAAGATTTCTCATGTTAGCGTTATAATTCATAAACGTAGAAGCATCAGCAAACATCATATTCTGACAAATCAGCCATTCTTTAGGCATGTTGTCGATCAGGGTCTGAATCTCCCACATCCCGTTATATTCAACTATAACGCGGTCTGCATTGCATATTCTCGCCAATGCTTTGAGACGCTTCCTGGAAAGCTGTTCCTTTTCCCCGATAACTTCTATAAATATATTTTCCGAAGCGAATTTTTCCCTGTCCAGCTCCTCAGTTCCTTCTTCGCAAAGCAAAACCAGGGTATTCTCGCCACTGTTGAAATATTCATCCTCCAAACTTTCCTGTAAAAAAGAGGTCTTTCCGGATTCCAGAAAGCCTGTAAACAAATATACCGGAAACTCCATTAATATCACATCCTTTAAAAAAATTATCGCATAAATCTTTTAGTCGGTGCGCCTGACTCAGTTGAAAAGAGCCGCAATCTTTTCCCGATCTATGGATGCGCCGATAACACAGATTCTTCCTATTATAGACGGGCTTCCCTGCTGTATGCTAATTTCTCCCGGAATGTAGTCAAAATGAATAAATCCGCCGTCTTTGTTTTCAACGATTCCTTTTGCACGGATTACCATTCCATAAGTCTTTTCATCCTCAAAGCTTTCAAGGATTGATTCAAGCTCGCTCTCGGTATATTTTGCAGCAGTTTCAATACCCCAGCTTTCAAAGATCTCATCCGCATCGTGATCGTGGTCGTGGTCGTGACCGCAGCCACAGCTGCATCCGTGTTCATGATCGTGGTGATGGTGCTCATGCTCCTCGTGGTCATGGTCATGATGATGATGATGTTCGTGCTCATGGTCGTGATCGTGATGGTGGTGCTCGTGCTCCTCGTGGTCATGGTCATGATCGTGATGGTGGTGCTCATGCTCTTCGTGGTCATGGTCATGATCGTGGTGGTGGTGATGCTCGTGCTCTTCGTGCATAAGCTCTTCAAGCTGCTTTTCTATGGTATCTTTCTGCTCCATAGCCTCTAAAATCTGCTTTCCTGTAAGCTGACCCCATCCGGTAGTGATAATTACAGCCTCAGGATTTATATCTTTTACTATTTGCAGACTTTCTTCCATCTTCTTATCAGAAATACCGTCCGTATGGCTCATTATAACAGTTCCGGCATACTCAATCTGATTTTCAAAAAACTCTCCGAAATTCTTGAAATACATCTTGCATTTTTTAGCATCTACAACAGTAACCATGCTGTTTATAGCAACCTCATCATTATCAAAGCTTTGCACAGCAGACGCGATATCGCTGAGTTTTCCTACGCCTGACGGCTCCACAAGAATCCTGTCCGGCGAAAATCTTTCCACTATATTCTCAAAAGCTGCGGAAAAATCGCCTGCGAGGCTGCAACAAATACAACCGGCATTTATCTCTGTTACAGCAATATCGCTGCCGTCAAAAAGATTTCCGTCAATGCCTACATCACCGAACTCGTTTTCTATTAAAACAACTTTTTCTCCTTCAAATGCTTCACATAACAACTTTTTTATCAAAGTTGTCTTTCCGGCTCCGAGAAATCCGGAAAAAATATCAACCTTTATCATTTCTCTCATCCTCCCTGTATTCGGTTAATCTATCTAATATTTAATTGATTGCTCTGTCTGCAATTATACCAAAATACATCTAAGTTTTCAACGCAGCCGGCTTCACATTTTTGCACTATAGTCCTCGCTTTTGCGAATATCTCAAATCTGTTAATCCAAAGCGTCTTTTCTTGCGACCTCGACTCTTTCGTCATAGCAGGCAAAAGCTTTCTTAATCTCATCCGCATCGTTTTTAGGCGTAAACAGGCTGACAACAGGAACTAAAATCAGTCCGCCAATCATCGCGAGCACGCCCGATATAATCGATGAGGAAAATACGTATCCGAGAACGCTTCCCCATCTTGAAACATCAACATGGAACAGCGAAACATACAGCTGGATTATCTCGATTCCGCAGCCCCAGATAAAGCATACTACACACGAAAGCTTGGTAACGCCTTTCCAGTACAAGCCATAAAGGAACGGAGCAAGAAATGCACCTGCCAGCGCGCCCCATGAAACGCCCATCATCTGTGCGATAAAAGTAAACTCAGGATGCGAATCCTTGATAACGGCTATAACAGCCGATACTAAAATAAAGAACAGAATGAATATCCTCATTACGGTAACTTTCTTTTTCTCGCTCATATTGCCTTTTGTAGCCGGGTCGATAACATCCAGAGTAAAGGTCGAACTTGATGTAAGTACCAACGACGACAGAGTCGACATTGATGCCGAAAGCACAAGTACGATTACGATTGCAATAACTATCGATGGCAAGGTAGAGAGCATCGACGGGATAATCGTATCAAACAGAGGGGTTTTTCCGTCTGCCATATATTGAATTTTGTCCGCATAAAGTCTACCGAATCCGCCGAGGAAGTAACATCCGCCCGCAACGATAAGGGCAAACATCGTAGAAATTACAGTACCTTTATGAATATCATCCTCATGCTTGATTGCATAAAATTTGTTGACCATCTGTGGCAGTCCCCATGTTCCGAGCGAGGTAAGAATTACCACAAACAGAAGCGCCAGCGGGTCAGGTCCGAGAAATGAAGTAAATGCTCCTCCTGATTCCCAACCGTCAAACGTAATAGTTGACAGCTTCTGTGTAGCTTCAAGAAGACCTCCGTTAGCTGCGATAACTGAGCCTATAACAGCGACAATACCAAACAGCATTATAATTCCCTGAATAAAGTCGTTTATAGCAGTAGCCATATATCCGCCAAATACAACATATACTCCTGTGAGTACAGCCATCACTGCGATTACCACCCAGTATGGAATGTCAAATACCAGACCGAAGAGTGAGGAAAGGCCGTTGTAAAGTGATGCCGTATACGGGATCAAAAATATGAATACGATAACCGATGCGATTACCTTCAGCGGTGTTGAATTAAATCGCTTGCCGAAAAAATCCGGCATCGTCTTTGCGTCCAAATGCTGAGTCATAATTCTGGTTCGTCTGCCCAGAACATTCCACGCCAGAAGCGAGCCGATGAAGGCATTGCCAAGGCCTGCCCAGGTTGAAGCCATTCCGAAATTCCATCCGAACTGCCCTGCATAACCGACGAAAATTACAGCCGAAAAATACGACGTTCCGAATGCAAAAGCCGTAATCCAGGGTCCGGCTGCGCGGTCTCCCAATACAAATCCGTTAACATCTTTTGCTCGTTTTCTCATCTTGAGTCCGACATAAATCATTACGGAAAAGAAAATTGCGAGCATGACAACACTCAGTGCCTTTGTTTCCATTTTAGAATCCTCCTAAACATAAAATAATAAATAACGTTTGCAGAAGGGCTAAAAAAAGCCCTCTGCAAAATGCAGAGGGCGGAATATACTAAACCGCGGTACCACCTCAGTTCACCAACGCCTCACAGCGCCGGCCTTAACAGGTACATAATAATACCTTCTTCGCTATATCGGGCGAACCCGTCGTAGCCTACAATTCAGCCGGTCAAATCCACTCTCAATCAATCTCTCATTATCGAGATTCTCAGCCGGTCAAACTTCGGTACGCAGCTCCGGGATGTATTCGCTAAAAGTAACTACGCGCCTCTCACCAAACGGCAACTCTCTGTTCAGTCTCCTTAAAGTTACTGCTTCCCTTCACAGCCTTATCTTTAAAACCATGACACGATTTTACTACCAGAAAAAACGTTTGTCAACCCAAATCAGTCATCCTGTTCAATTACATTTTTTTCGGAATTTGATATCGCATCATTCTGATTTCTTGTCGCATTCTCGACCAGGGTTTCAGAGCCGAGCCCGAAATAGTACAAGTCGGTTCTGCTGAGCCAGCCTCTTGCCGATACCATCTGATAAACACGCGCCGAGTCGCCGACTTCCAAAGTGCAATCACGCACTATCAGCTCGTTTTGCGAAATAAACTCTGTCTCTTTCTTGTCAGAGCTTATCGAAATCTCACTGGATTCGGTAAAGTTTTCGCCAAACACATGAACGTCATTTCCGACCTGTTTAACCTCGTTTATAACTATATCATAAAGCCCCATCCGCATTTCAGTCGGTTGATTTGCTTCGGTATCTTCATAATAATAGCCTTCGCCGTACAGGATATCATATTGCAGCATCTTCAGATCACGCATATAATCTGCATTTTCAGTGTCATAATCGTAATTTTCGTGCAGGTTTGCAAGCTCCCAGTTCTGGAATCCCAAACTCTTAGTCACATATGCCGACAGCTGATATGTCGCAAGATCCCTGCTTTCAAAATCATATCCGTAATTGTTCCATATCAGATACTCTGAATCATAAATCGTCGTGCCGTCAGTAAGGTCAGAATCCTCCATCCCGATATTAGGCAGATGATCGCCGTAAAATACCACAACAGTAGGCTCTTTGTAATCTTCAAGCGTCTCTATAAGCTCGCCAACAAAGGCATCTGTCTGATGAAGCTGATTAACATAATATTCGTAGGCATTCTTTTCGCCCTCGGTAGCAGCTCCCTCCACAGTAATAGTCTGAGTATCATCTATAACCTCTTCCGAATATCTGCCATGAGGCTGTACAGAAACCGCAAAGATAAAGTCCTCTTCCTCCGTAGATTCCAATGTATTCATTATCTCGCCGGTAAGAACCTTGTCTTTCGCCCAGCCGAGCACGTTGTATTCAACATTTTGCATATACTCTACAGAAGTAAAAGTATCAAATCCGAGATTCGGATAAACCTTGTTTCTTGCATAAAAATTGCCCTTATGGTCATGAATCGCATGAGTAGAATACCCCAGCTCTTTCAAACTGTAATTTATGCTCTCACAGGTCTTTTCTCTCAAAATCGTAGAATAAGGATACTCGCCTGCGCCGAAAAACTGCACGTTCATCCCTGTCAGCACGTCAAATTCCGTATTTGCAGTACCCGTGCCAAAGCTTGCCACAGTCAGCTTGCCATGAGGATATTTCGATTTCAGCTCGTTAAAGCACGGAGTCGGATCCTCTGAATAGGTGAAATCCTTCATCTTAGACATATCAAAAAACGACTCTAACTGAACATATATTATATTTGGTCTTTTCTTGCTACTCTCATAATATGACGTATTTTCAAGCTTTATACGCTC
This sequence comes from Oscillospiraceae bacterium, assembly GCA_963640885.1. GTDB lineage: Bacteria > Bacillota > Clostridia > Peptostreptococcales > Anaerovoracaceae > UBA1739. The sequence continues at coordinate 5,902 of CAVIBE010000120.1, forward strand.
GACATTATATTGCGAATAAGTATCCGGTTTTGAAATTCCGTTGTCAAGAAGGCTCGCAGAAATGCAATAAACAAAGCCGTAGTTTACATACGCATTTGTCAGATTGTCAAAATGCTCTGGCAGCGCATCCGTATTCACAGCCAGCTCCACAGAGCCAAAAGCAATCACAAAACACGCAAAAATAGCTATAACAGAGCGTTTGTACTTAGGTTTAATCTTCGCAGTTTTAAACCACAAAAATACCAGCCCGCCTACAATCGCAATCAGAGCTACAACTCCGAGTACCATCTGCAAGGGTTTAAAATACATATTGACTATGTTCATTACCGATTTTGCAACTCTAAAATCCAGCGCTCTCAGCGGAGTTGTTCGATATGTTCTGACGACAAAATTTGTCACAGCCAAAAGTATCCACAAAAGCGAAACTATCAGAATATAGCACCGCCTTTTTTTGAAAAGCAAAGTCAGGCTCAAAGTCGAAACCACTATCATTACACTTACAAAAAACATCAGCGGATTTTTTATCATAAATCCCAATCCTGCCACTACGGAACGTTGGTTAAACATCTCAATAATTATGACCACGATAAAACCGATTATAA
>CAVIBE010000120.1:6513-11775 GCA_963640885.1 Oscillospiraceae bacterium
TCTCTGCAATGGTTTTAGCACATTCAAAAAGCTCATCCTCTACGCCGGGCGGTATATGCTCAGAGGTTTTATACCTTATCTGATGCTCCAGACTTGCCCAGAAATCCATGGCTATGGTTCTTATCTGAATTTCAACCTTTATCGGATAAACGCTGCTCGACAGGTAGACAGGTATTTCCACTACAATATGAAGACTCCTGTATCCGTTTATCTTCGGGTTTTCTATGTAATCTTTTTCGCTTATCAAGCGCACGTCTTTTTGTGCCAGAAGCATGTCTCTTACCAGATATATATCAGAAATATATGGACAAATAACCCTCACTCCGGCAATATCGTTAAGATTTTCCGTTATAGAAGGGATACTTATGTCCAGCCCTTTTCTTTCGAGCTTTCCGGCTATACTTTCGGGCGATTTCAGTCTCGATTTTACACTTTCTATAGGATTTCGCTCGCCCTTTACTTTATACTCTTTGTTTAATATTTCAAGTTTTGTAGTAACCTGTTTAATTCCGCTTTCGTATACCATCATGAGTTGTTTATATTGTTTAGCGAAATTTATAAGTTCTTTTCCCTCGTTCTCTGTTATTGTCAGTTCTAAACCTTGTACCATTTCATCATCTCCAAACGATGCAGTTGTCTCGTTTCCTGTGCATAATTGCGATTCATGTCAAAACCGCGCCCCGTACTGGGATTACATCTTGCTACCAGTATTCTACCTTTTTTTTATTACATTTTAGTGAATAAATTATGAATTTAGTTCCTACGCCGCCACGCGGCAGCGAAACCGTTGGAAAATACACGTTTATACACGGTGATATGCGAAGGTGCGAGAAGCAAAACCCCAAACTGAAGCTATTTTTTGAAGATAACTATAATTTCAGTTCCCTTTCCCTCTTCGCTGGCGACAAAAATCTCAGCGCGGTGACGGGCAACTATGTGCTTTACAATCGCAAGACCGAGCCCCGTTCCGCCCTTTTCCTTTGAGCGACTTTTGTCAACACGATAAAACCGTTCAAATATTCTTTTCTGATATTGTTTCGGAATCCCTATTCCCGTATCGCTTACCGAAAGTATGACCGAATCCTCATCTTTTTTTACAGAAACTGTAACCTGCCCGCCTTTAACGTTATATCTTATTGCATTATCGCAAAGATTGTAAACCAGTTCCTCCATCATCACCCGGTTAGCGCGGATAACGGCCGGACTGCCTTGAAGTTTTAATTCAATCAAAGCCGCCTCGGCACTGAATTGGAGCATACTTACGCAGGTATCCGCCACTTCAAACAAATCAACATCCTCAAATTCGTCTTCTATGTCGACCATATCGAGCTCCGAAAGACGTATTGTATCATTTATAAGCGTAAGCAGTCTGAGCGAATTTCTGCGTATCTCACCGGCAAATCGTCTTACATCATCACCGGTTACCATCCCGTTTTCTATCAGCTCCGAATATCCGGTTATCGCAGTCAGCGGAGTTTTCAGCTCGTGGGTAACATTTGCCGTAAATTGCTGACGCATATCCGCATTGTCGACTATAACCTGATGCTGCTTCTGTATTTTTTCCATCAGATTAGACAGTTCCTCATATTTTGATTCATGATAGCTTTCGTTTACAGAGTCGCTTTCTAAAACCTCAGACAGATTTTCCACCGGCTTTACGATTTTCTTTGTAATATACATACCTACCGCTACCAAAAGCAGAAAAATAAGCAATATGATTACACCTGTCTGAGCGAGCAGCGATTCAACCTCATGAAAGCTGAATTTTCCCGCAGTTAGAAAAACTGCCGCAGTCACCACGACTGCAGCAAGCATTCCGGGTATAAGCAATATTATGGATTGAAGATTAATTCTGAATTTCATTTTACTACTTCCCTGTTTTATATTCTACGTTCTCTATTCTATGGTATATCCCACATTTCTCACGGTTTTTATCGAAGTTTCAGACTCCTTGAGCTTCTGCCGCAAAGTTTTTATGTGCATATCCAAAGTACGCGATTCTCCGATAAAATCGGTTCCCCAAACCTTATCCATCAGAGCATTTCTCGTCATCACAATCCCGGTATTAAGCATAAGCACCTTGAGCAACTCAAATTCTTTGAACGTAAGTTCACACTGAATGCCGCCCACCGTAACCATATGCTTACCCATATCGAGCACAATATCTCTGAGAACCAGCGTTTTTTCGCTGTCCCCCGTCGTCCTTCTCAAAACAGCCTTAACCCTTGAAATAAGCTCCATTACACCGAACGGTTTTGTAATATAATCATCCGCACCGGAATCCAAAGCCTTAACCTTGTCGATTTCGCTGGTCTTGGCAGTAACCATTATCACAGGAATATTCCTGCTTCCCGGGTCTTTTCTGAGCTTAGAAAGTATTTCAACCCCATCCATGTCAGGCAGCATTATGTCCAAAAGAACTATGCTCGGCTTGGAAGTTTCGATTCTGTGAAAAAATTCTTTCGCAGTTTCAAAAGCCTCTATTTCAAACCCGCTGTTTTTCAAAGCAATCGTCTCGATTTCTCTTATATTTATATCATCTTCAACAATATAAACGGACGCCATTTTTCACCTCTACACTGCCTCTTTCAACTATGGAAGCATATACTTTTCTCTATATTCAGCATATTTTTTCTTGAAGAACGGATTTTCCTCACGCTTCAAAGTATCAAGATACTCATGCGCCTCCATCGAATCAACGTCGAGCTGGATAACATGAATAGCTATATTTGAACAATGATCCGCAACTCTTTCAAAATTCGTAGTTATATCTGAAAGAACAAATCCGAGTTCAATAGTACAAGCTCCTTCTCTGAGTCTTGCGATATGTCTGTTTTTAATCTGCATATTGATATCGTCAACAACTTCTTCGAGAGGTTCAACCTCGGTTGCTTTTTTGTTATCCTCATGCTCGAAAACGTCAACAGTCATATTAACAATCTCATCTATAGCTTTCGCAAATACGTCGAGTTCCTGCTGAGCAGCATCAGAGAAATTGAGATTCTTCTTATGTTTTTCTTCGGCAGCTTCAACCAGATTTACCGCATGGTCGGATATTCTCTCGAAGTCGCCTATACAGTTGAGAAGCATCGAAAGTCTGTGGCTGTCGTCATTGCTGAGGTTCTGACGGCTGAGTTTTACCAGATACGTACCGATTTTATCTTCGTACATATCGACTTCATCTTCTAACTGAATTACTTCTTTAACGATATTTTCATCAAAATTATTCATCACCTGTATGGACTTACACAGCGCATTTTTCGACTGAATAGCCATCTGTATAGTCACTTCGTATGCTTTTCTGATAGCAAATGACGGCATCATAAGGAATCTGTCGTCCAGCATTGAGAAATCTGCATTCTGCTTTACTTCGAGCTGTTTTTCTTCCGGAGTTTCTTTTACAATTCTGAATACGATTTTTTCCAGAACCGGTATGAGCGGAAGCCAGAATGATACTACCAGAATATTGAATGTCGTATGGAAGAGCGCAATTCCTGCCGGTCCGGTGATTTTTTCAAGAAAACCGAATCCGCCTACCAGAGCATTTATCGAATAAAAGACTACCATAAATATACATACGCTTATCGTCGTAGAAACCAGATGGGCAAACGCAGCTCTTTTTGCATTCTTTGATGTGCCTATACTTGCCAGCATTGCCGTAACGCAGGTTCCGATATTCTGACCCAAAACTATAGGAATAGCTACTCCCATGCTGATAGCTCCGGTACTAAGGGATAACGCCTGCAAAATACCGATCGAAGCTGATGAGCTCTGAATTATAGCTGTCAGTGCAACGCCTATGAGCAATCCCAAAACAGGATTTGAAAACATTAGCAATATATCAGCAAACTGTGGCATATCTTTTAACGGTTCCATAGCTCCGCTCATTGTTTCCATTCCGAACATGAGAAGTGCAAAGCCGATAAAAATTATTCCAAGATGGTGCTTTCTCTCGCTCTTACAGAACATTATAAAGATAATTCCGATCGCCGCAAGTATTGGCGAAAATGAGGATGGTTTACACAGCTGAAGTACAAAAAATGCGCTGCTTATACCTGTCAGACTCAAAAGCCAGGCTGTAACGGTTGTACCGATTTTAGCTCCTAAGATAACTCCGATAGCCTGTCTGAGCTTCATGATTTTTGAATTTACAAGACCTATTACCATTACTGTGGTCGCAGACGAAGACTGAATTACTGATGTTACGCCTACTCCGAGTGCCGCCGCCTTGATTCTGCTGGAAGTCATTCTTTCAAGAATCATTTCTAACTTGCCGCCAGCCAAAGTCTCAAGGCCTTTTCCCATGATATTCATTCCGTACAGGAAAAAAGCAAGACCTCCGATCAGCGTAAAAATACTGAAAATATCCATGTTTTTTTCTTCTCCTTAATTTAATTATTTCCACTAATATTCAGATTATAATATGTGCTATGTAAAATCAACCCTCAGTTGAATGTAAAATCTTTGTAAATTCTTTATATTTGTTTTTGCTCACCAAAAACGGCGGGTAATGATATCAAGACCCATGGTGCGAAGTCCCCAGCGGCTACGAACCGGTCAAAACAAAATGCGATTCATGGAACGGTTATGAATCTTCCCTACGGCGGCTCCGCCCTAAATCCCGGTTGCAAAACGGCACACAGGCACGTTTCATGCGACAAATCGTTGGAAAATGTGCATTTGTAAGATGCGGCGGCAATATTGATTGGTGCATAAAAAAAGAGAGAACCTTTCGTAAGATTCTCTCCCACAGTCATCACTTGAAATCAAGCCGGCTGTCATTTTAGAACATTGTTGTCATAAATCCTAAGATTACGCTTGCTGCTAACAGTGAGCCAACCAATACGCCCCAACCGTTCTTTTCTTTCTTTACTGCATTTACATTTCCGTTCTTTACTGCAAATTCTCCGTTCATGATCTTAACCTCCCATTTAATTTTGTTTACCAATTCAGCCTTAACTGTTCTCGTCCTTGGATGTATTTCCTTTTCTTGGCTTAATAATAACTCGCAGTTTTCCTTTTGTAAAACGCTTTAAATTCATCGCAAGCATGCTAAAAACTTATGTTAAATTTATGCCCGTATCCTGTAAAATTGCGCCCCCCGCAGCAACCCTTGTAACCATTTTTTCACTTGTATTTAACGGAAAATATAATATACTAATATAGTAGAAAAGGGGAAAAATTATGCAAAACACTTTTACGGATATTCTGAATCTTATATGGCTTAAAATATGCCAGTTTGGCGAAATGATGGCGCAGCTC
>CAVIBE010000120.1:11785-15231 GCA_963640885.1 Oscillospiraceae bacterium
CAACGGGATCAAATCTCTGCCCTACGTATTCAAATGGCTGAGCAACAACAGCCTTGACCTCGCTTCGTGGTATTGCCACGCGGTGAGATGGGTAATGCCCGTGCTGGCGCTATTGATACTTGCCGCTATAATAAAAAGTATGTTGAGAGTTAAAAATCCTCAGGAAACCTGGGGCTACCTCACCTCGCCAGACCTGGGCAAATTCCCTATCACTCACTGGGAAACACTTATCGGCAAAGGAAAAACCTGCGACATCACAGTCGAATTTGTCACTATTTCAAAAGTCCACTGCGCGTTAATATTTGACGGCATAAAAAAATGGAAAGTTCATAACCTCGCCTCAGATTCAAACGTTTATGTAAACGGCGAAGAAATAGTCTCGACCGGTGAAATACGTCCCGGAGACACTCTTGATATAGGCGGAGTTGATTTTACATTTGAGACAATATCAAACGAGGAGCGCTCGATAGAAGCGAAAAAACGTATGTTTACATCCGCTACAGCGATTTCTCCGATATTTTCAGCGAGCCTTCTTACAGTTTTCCAGATGCTTGCCGCATCCAGCCTCATAATAAACAGACCCGAAAACAGCGTTCAGATTGTATTTAGCTTTTTAATCTTTGCCGCTGCAATGTGGGCCTATATTCTTTTTAATTATATGGGTTCAAAAAAAGGTCTTGAGCCGGAAATCCTCGCTTTTTTCCTGTGTTCTCTGTGCCTTTCAGTCACCGCAAGCAGCGAACCTGCCAGCATCTACAAGCAGCTGATAGCTATACTTTTGGGAATGATAGGCTTTATCGTCCTGTCATGGTATTTGCGCGGCCTTAAAAGAGTTGTTAAAACCAGACATATAATGGCAGTACTTACCTGCGTTTTGCTCGTTTCCAGCCTGCTTCTCGGCACGATACAACACGGAGCACGAAACTGGATATATATTATGGGAGTTTCTTTTCAGCCGTCAGAGCTTGCAAAAATATGCTTTATCTTTGCCGGTTCAGCTTCACTTGAGCGACTTTTCAAGAAAAGAAATCTCTGGGGATTTATGGCAATGTCATTTTTCTGCTTCGGAACGCTGGCGCTTATGAGCGATTTCGGCACGGCTGCAATTTTCTTCGTGACCTTCCTTATAATAGCTTTTATGCGTTCGGGAGATTATGCCACTATTTCGATAATTTGCTGCTCAGCCGCCGCTGCTCTGGGTCTTATGCTGAAATTTAAACCTTACATAGCCGCAAGATTTGCCGTTTGGGGGCACGCCTGGGAACACGCCGCAGACTCCGGATATCAGCAAGTTCGTACAATGTCTGCCGCAGCCAGCGGAGGTTTTATCGGAGTCGGCTCAGGCGACGGATGGCTTCACAATGTTGCCGCTGCAAATACCGACCTTGTATTTGGTATGTTATGCGAAGAATGGGGCTTGATAATTGCACTTTTGGCGATTTTAGCTATAGCTTCGTTATCAATATTTTCAGTCAGAGTTGTAAAATCAGGGCGCTCCTCCTATTACGTTATAGCTGCCTGCGCAGCAACATCGCTTCTGGTTTTCCAGACAATGCTCAATGTTTTCGGCTCGGTTGACCTCTTCCCTCTTACGGGAGTAACCTTCCCGTTTGTGTCCTGCGGCGGTTCGAGTATGCTGGCTTCATGGGGAATTTTAGCTTTTGTTAAAGCGGCGGATACCAGACAGGGTGCAAGCTTTGCTGTAAAAAAAGTAAATCTCGCGCAAAAAAGCAAACGCACCAAAAAGAAAAGACACCCAGAATTTTCAGACGAGGAAATGCCGAAAAGAAAATCAAGCTCGGCAAGAAAACGCGGTCTTTCTTCCCCGGCTGAACCTGAAGGTTCAATTGACGTTGACGGCGTAACGGGAGTTTTAAACAGAGGTGATTATTGATGAAAAATATAACAAAAAGAACAATTGTCTCTTTATTTCTTGCGGGGCTGCTTCTTATTGGAACGGGATTTTTCTTGACCAAATATTTCACAAAGGGTGACGACTGGGTTTCATACTCTGCAAATTCTCACCTTTATACGAACGGAGTTTTAAAATCCGGTACTCTTTTAGACAGAAACGGCGAAGTTCTTGCCACCGCGAACGACGGGAACTGGAGTTATCACGATAATGCGAATGCACGAAAGGCTATGCTCCACACTGTCGGGGTTCCTGACGGCAAAATCGCTACCGGAGCAATAACGAGATTTGCAGACAGGCTTACAGGATATAATTTCATTACCGGAGCTAAGCACGTTGGAACTGACGGCAACAAGCTTTATCTCACTATTGACGCTGATCTGTGCCAGACGGCTTATGAAGCGCTTAAATCATATAAAGGTACTGTTGCGATATATAATTACGAGACGGGCGAGATTTTGTGCCTCGTCAGCACGCCTACGTATGATCCTGCAAATCCGCCTACGATAAGCGCTGAGGACAGCAATTACGATGGTGTTTACATGAACAGGTTTTATTCGTCAACCTTTATTCCCGGCTCGACTTTTAAGCTGATAACGCTTACGGCTGCGCTCGAAGAAATTCCCGGAATAAAAGACATGACTTTTAACTGTGCCGGTTCTGTTGTGATTGGCGATAAAACTATAACCTGCACCGGAACTCACGGAGATATTTCGCTTGAAAAGGCGCTGAATGTTTCCTGTAATTGCGCTTTTGCGCAGATTGCCGATATGCTCGGAGGGAAAACGCTCGCCGATTATACTGAAAAAACGGGACTGACGGATTCTTATTCCGTAAACGGAATCAAAACCAGAGCTTCGCGTTTCGGATTTGCGTCTGACTCTGAGGGTGATGTGGCCTGGGGCGGCGTCGGTCAGGGCAACGACCTGGTGAATCCCTGTGCTATGATGATTTACATGGGAGCAATTGCAAATGGCGGCGAGGCGGCTGTTCCTCAGATAATTTCAAAAAGCACGCTTTATGGCGGTCTTAAAACGAGCTTTTATATTAAGAAGCGCACTGACAAGCTTGTTAATGCGGACACTGCCGAAACGATAACTGAATATATGAAATCAAATGTTGTAAACACTTACGGTGAGAGCAGATTCCCCGGGCTTGATATTTACGGAAAAACGGGAACCGCTCAGGTCGATTCCTCCAATACCTCAAATTCGTGGTTTGTCGGATTTATCAAAGACGAGGATCACCCATATGCCTTTGTTGTTTATGCCGAAGGCGGCGGCAGCGGCGTTAGAACCGCGGCTGGCATCGCCAACACAGTGCTCCAGGAAGCGGTTGCGAAATAAAAGTTTTGAAATAAAAATTGCGCTTTAACACAACAGATGTGCTTAATTAACATGTTTAAAAAAGCGAAAGTTTTAGGAAGGAAAACTGTTAAAATCTGAAATAAATATAGTTTATTGATTTGCGCCCGTTTCCGTGATATTATAGAAAAGAAAATTGTATCAAGTTGCAAAAATCTTTCGCAAGGAGG
>CAVIBE010000121.1:0-2281 GCA_963640885.1 Oscillospiraceae bacterium
TCGGAGGAGCGGATGAGGCTCTTATAAATGATTTGCGCGAATATAGCGAGCTGTTCGGCTTGGAATTTCAAATAGCAGACGACATTTTGGATGTTGTGGGAAATATTGATGAAATGGGCAAGCCTGTTGGCAGTGATGAAAAAAACGGAAAGCTGACTTATCCATCGTGCGTGGGAATGCAGAAGACCGTTGAATTATATCATGAGGTTCATAATTCGGCGCTTGAAAAACTGAAGAGCTATGGAAACAGAGCTGAGTTTTTTATGAATCTGTCGGAAGAACTTTATGAAAGAGTGAAATAAAAGATAAAAGATATACCATATTATATGAAGAAATCAGTTTATTAGAAAAGAGATACATATAGTTATGAAAGAAATGACGGAATATGATTTCCCGGCGGAATTAAAATACATGACTGACAATGAACTCGAACTTTTGGCGGATCAGATAAGAGATTTTTTGCTGGAAAAGGTATCAAAGACCGGAGGTCATCTGGCATCTAATTTAGGCGTGGTGGACCTTTCCATAGCTCTGCATAAAGTTTTCGATTCACCTGAAGATCGAATATTATGGGATGTTGGTCATCAATCATATGTACATAAGATTTTAACCGGAAGAGCTGAGGGTTTTACAAATCTCAGACAGCTTTCAGGGCTTAGCGGTTTTCCCAAAAGAGAGGAAAGTCCGCATGACGTTTATGATGCGGGCCACAGCAGCGATTCAATTTCTGTCGGCTTGGGAATAGCCGCAGCCAGAGATTTGAACGGTGATGAGTATAATGTTGTTCCTGTCATAGGTGACGGAGCGCTTACCGGCGGAGTGGCTTATGAAGCTCTCAACAATGCCGCTGCATCTAAGCATAAAATGATAATAATAATAAACGATAATCAGATGTCTATTTCAAAAAATGTAGGTGGAATGACTCAGCATCTGAGAAAGCTCAGGATAAGTCCCGCGTATACGGATATCAAAAAAAGGATTCAGGGAAGCCTTGCCGGAAAAGGCGGTCTGGGCGACAGCCTGTTTAAAGGGCTTGAGAAAGCTCGCGATACGCTCAAATATACGATTTTTGAAAAAAGTATGTTTGAAAATCTCGGATTTAAGTATTACGGTCCGGTTGACGGGCATGATATCGGAGAGCTGACTGAATTTCTTGATGCAGCAAAACGAATAGATGAATCTGTTGTCGTTCATGTTGTGACAAAAAAAGGAAAAGGATACAGGACGATTGAAGAAAAATCTGATACTTTTCACGGAATCGGGCCGTTTTCGCTGGATACGATGAAGCCTTTGTCCGGAATAGATAAACCTACCTGGTCAAAAATTTTCGGCGCTAAGCTGAGTGAAATGGCGGAGCGTGACAAGCGGATTGTAGCTGTAAGCGCAGCTATGATAGACGCAACAGGACTTGGAGACATGCAAGAAAAATATCCATTTCGGGTATTTGACGTGGGAATTGCAGAGCAACATGCCGTGAGCTTTGCGGCTGGTATGGCTCTTCAGGGAATGAGGCCTTTTGTGGCGGTATACTCGACATTTTTGCAAAGAGCTTATGATGAAATTATGATGAATGTCTGTCTCCAGAATTTGCCTGTGGTATTTTGTATAGACCGCGCGGGCAATGTGGGCGAAGACGGAGAGACTCATAACGGGCAATTTGATTTGTCATATCTGTCGCATATGCCTAATATGACTGTGATGGCGCCGTCTAATGACAGAGAGCTGCGTGAAATGATGGAATATGCTCTTGAAATCGGAACTCCGTGTGCAATAAGATATCCGCGCGGAGCTTGCATAGAATGGGATGAATCAGGTGCTCGTGAGTTTAAGACTGTGGATGGCAGCTGTGAGCTTATAAAAGAAGGAAAAAAAGTTGCTTTGCTTGCTGCCGGGAAAAAGGTTGCAACGGCTGAGGAAGCTTCGGAAATATTGAAGAAAAAAGGGATAAGCTGTAAGGTCGTCAACGCGAGATTCATCAAGCCTATAGATGAAAAAGGCATTTTGACAGCTATTAAAGGCGTCAAGCTAATCGTTACGTTAGAGGATAATGTGATTTCGGGAGGTTTTGGCAGCGCTGTAAATACTTTGCTTTGTAAAAATGAAAAGCATCCTGAAATTATAAATCTGGGATGGCCGGATAAGTTTATACAAAGTGGAAAAACTGCGCAGCTTGAAAATATTTACGGACTTGATGCAGAGTCTGTTGCAGACAGGATAATGGAAGAATTATGAAAGAAAGATTAGATGTTTTGCTGGTGCAAAAGGGATTTACCGAATCCCG
>CAVIBE010000122.1:0-4672 GCA_963640885.1 Oscillospiraceae bacterium
CTATATAAGCATCTAAGTTCATTCAGATGGTCTATGTATCTTCAACCTGTTCGGGCTTCCAGACTGTTTCAAGCATTGTTCAGCTGCTCGATCACTTGAACATCTAAGTTATCTTAAAGCCCCCCTACCCCCCATTATACATAGTTTATGAAGACATGTCAATTATTAGCTTACCAAAACTTACTAAAGTTTCATTCCGAAGCGCTTTTGTATTCGGCGTATGCTGTTCTCTGCACCTGATAAATAACGATAAAACAGCCCGTAGAATCGTCGCAACGTGAACCCTTACAGATAGTCGAGGGGACGCATAGAAACGATTCTGCGGGCAAGTAGCACAGTGTAGAGCCTTGCGTAGAACATCAGAGCGCCGTCAATCCTCCGCGCCGTGTTCATCCTTCACATATTCCATCAATTCGCCCGGCTGGCAGTCGAAGTATCTGCATAGACGCTCAATGCTCCGCGTGTCTATGTTGCCTTCGCCTTTGCGCAGCTTATCAAGCGTAGCAGTCCCTATTACCTTATCGGTTTTAAGCCTGTAGACGCTCATGTTCTCTTTCTCAAGCATCCGAAACAGTCCGTTGAACGTAATCGGCATAGAAAGCCCTCCTTTTGAATCGAGTCATTGCCATTATATCAGAAATGTAGACCTATGCATAGGTCAATAATGCACAAAAAAGCACCCTAAACATTGGTCGTATTACCACTTGAAAATGACCTAATTTTAGGTTATAATAGTTCTTGTCAGTGAGGGACAGGGAAGCACGCGAACATATAGAGACTGCTTCAGCGAACTCGGACGGATAGCCGCGTAAATCCCACGTAGAAGGCTCTTCGGGCAAACGCCGCCGAACCTGTCCCGCACAGCAAATATTGAAGGAGGAACAACCAATGTCACAGAATCAGATCGTATCCGTACTCGCTGAGCTTGCAGAACTGAAGGCCATGCAGGACGAACTTACCGCCGAGATCGACGCATTGCAAGACAAGATCAAGGCGCACATGACAGAGACCGAGCAGGACAGCCTCAAGGCTGGAATCTGGACTGTCACCTATAAGCCCGTGACAAGCACCCGCATCGACAGCGCAGCCCTCAAGAAGGACTTTCCGGACATCTATAGCGAGTACGGCAAAACGAGCACCGTCAAGCGCTTCTGTATCAAGGCACAATAAAGCCCCCGTCACCTTCCACAGCACAGGGGCAGCCAACACGAACAAGTCGGGGCTGTATGTATGATACCACAGCCCCCAACGATTTACAAGGGGTGAAACTTCATGGGATCCGACAAGAGGCAGAAAAAGAGAAGATCAGCGAAGGCCGCGTGTAGGGAAGCGGACGATACAAGCAGGCGCATCTTCCCAACGTTTAAGCGCGTGGATATTCACGACTTCGAAAACTGCTGGCTGCTCTACGTGCTCGATATGAATTATCACGTAATATGGCTCAATGTACACGCCGCGCCCGATGCTAATATCGTGTGCTTGCAATGCAGAAAGCGAGAAGAACGATGAACTTAAACAACAATCGGCATAACTGGCGTAACTTCCCACAGCTCCCCGTAGCTCTGCATCCGGACATCCTGCGCGTGGTTGATATGCGTCAACACGTAGTGTGGATCAACTCCGCAGCCGCTCCCGATGCTAACGTCATTTACCTTCGCGCCTGAAAGGAAGAATAATTAGTTATGGATACAACACAGCGTTGTCTGTATGACTGGCATTCATTTCCACATATCAGCGTAAACCTCAGCAAGTCTTTCGGGGCAAGTGTGCTACAAATTATTGACTACATTGAAGGAGTTGTATTGATCAACGACCACGCTTCACCGGATGCCAACATTATCCGCGTTCGGAAAACCGAATTAATGTATTAGTAAAGCCGACAATTAAGCCCGTTCCTCTGCATCATGCAGGGGAATTTTTCTTTACAGGATAAAAGATAAATCTATTCTGAAAGCACAAATAAAACCGGTGCTTACTGTACAACATCATTGCAGTAAAACATGCTTCATCTAAGCTACGTTATCTAATGTTCAGTAGGATATACAAAAGTGCAAATAATCAGTATTTGCACGCCATATTGTGCGCTGTACGTCGTTTATCATGAATCTGCTTGACAAACCGAAGACGGTATGATACAATGTATACGATGAATAAAGGCTGATCGACCAGCAGCCACGGAGGGCAGCACAGCATGAGCTATTACGGATATACTCGCGTCAGTACAGAGACGCAGAGCGAAAAAGGATACGGACTGGACGCGCAGCAGGAGGCAATCAAGAAGTATTCAAAGGAACAGGGCATCGCCATTGCGGAATACTTCACTGATGCGGGAATAAGCGGAAACCTCAAGGATGATGATGCAGACGATGCTATCAACAAGCGGCAGGGGCTTATATCGCTTCTATCCGCGCTGAACGACGGTGATACCGTGATCGTCCTGAACACGTCTCGCCTATGGCGTAGTGATTTGACAAAGGCGATTGTACGCCGTGAATTGATCAAGCGTAACGCGCACGTCGTAAGCATTGAGCAGCCGCGTTACGACCTGTACAGCAAGGACCCGAACGACTATCTTATCAACGCGATCATGGAAGCGCTGGACGTGTACGAACGTATGAGCATTTCCTTGAAGCTGGCGAGGGGGCGCACGATAAAAGCAAAGACAGGCGCAAAACCGGCCGGTGCCTGTCCATATGGCTATCAGTACGCACCGGACAAGAAGAGCGTGATCGTCAACGACGTAGAAGCCCAGGCCGTCAAGCTCATGTTCACGGAAGCGCAGAAAGGTTGCTCTCTTAGCCAGATAGCCGACACTCTCAAGGAGAAGGGCATACTTACCCGGCACGGCAAGGAATGGAGCAGGGGCACCATACAGGCGATCCTACGCAACAACTTCTATATCGGCGTTCTGATGCACCAGAAGCAGCCTATAAAGGGGACGCATACGCCGATCATCAGCAAGATTCAATTCGGCAAGGTGGCGGCGCAGCTTGAGAAACGGCACAGGTAACGGGAGGATACAAGCATGACGAAGAGTGAACTCATCAGAGTAACCGCGAAGAAAGCGGGCTGCACACAGGAAACGGCGGCAAAGATTCTTGAAGCAGCCATTGAAGCGACGAAGGACGCGCTTATATCGGGCGAGACGATCACAATTCCGCACTTCGGCAAGCTGGAACGTCGGCAGCACAAGGGGCGCACAGCGTACAGCCCCATCACCGGCGAGATCGTTGAAATGGCCTCGAAGTTCTACACGGGCTTCGTACCGTCTCGATCACTCAAAGATCGTCTGAACGGGAAGACGGAGTAACAAAGCCTCCGCGCGCACACCGTACGCACGATCAAATCCACGCGCTTTGTACGCGCCTGCAAGGCACATTTTAGCGCGTATGTTCAGACCCTTACAACCCTACCCCCCCATGTGCAAACGCCGCGATTTGCCGCCTTTTCCCGATAGAGCAAACAGGCCGGAACGCATGGGACATCAAACGCAGAACAATATAGCAGGAGGATACAAATGGCAGACCATCAGAAGAGCATCGCGGAACAAATTGCAGCCGAACCCGGCAAAGCCAAACGCGCCGAGCTTATTTATAACGAAAACGCGCGTCTGCTTGCGAACAGTGATGATATACTTCCACGGTGGATCATCTCGCATTCCGCTGAAGTCTTCGAGCTTACCGGTTCTTTGAACTTCAACGAATGGACGCGCGAACAGAAGAAGATCATTCTCGATAGAGTACACGCTTCAGAACCGAATAAAGGTGTTAGAACCTTCATCGAAAGTAACTTCCACGCAGCGGAAGTCTATTTGCTTAAACATGCTCTTGAGAAGAAAGCATCGATCAATGAAACTGTCTCGCTTGCTACTGTATTGTACTTTTTTGCGACAACGGACGCCGCACCATGGGAATGCAACAACTTGACGGACGAGCATAGGGAAAACATAGCCAATGCTTTCACACGCATAAGTAATTTTTACGCACAACATAGTAACGAATGCAAAGACGGCATACAGTTGTTATCCAATTTTTGTAGCGCTGAGCATTCAATGATTCCGCGTTTCTGTACAATGGCACAAGGCGCGGCTACAAACAAATTCCGCACAACCGCCACGAAGAACATTGTAATAGACCGCAACGGCAACGCCACGATAGAACAAAAGGGCTTCAAGGCCTTTATGCGGGACTATTCAAAGCTGAAGGGCGGACTTAGTACAGGCGCTAAAAAGATGCTTGACGCGGGGGCTATACAGCTTACGGCAAACAACCATTTCCGCGCAAAGAAGGGGCAACCGATAGATACAGCCGTTTCTATATCGCTGGAGGAATACGGGCAAAAGCGGGGCTATGATATATCGCCGCGCATGACCTCCACCCCGGAAGAGGCGGAGGCGGAAAAGAACCGCCTTACCAACGTCATACACGAAATACGCAAAAAGGCTAATGCGGAGCTTGCCTTACTCTACAGCCTTTCCCTATCATGGACAGAGCCGGGAAAGCGGAAGAACGCCGACTATAAGGACGTTAGAGTATTGCAAAGCAAAGGCATTAGAGGCGGCTATATCAATATGCGCTTTTCGGAAGATATGGCGGCTTACCTTGTACACGCCTATATCATGCAATACCCTACAGCCTTACAGGCCTTAGACGAACGCAACCCGCGAACCTAT
>CAVIBE010000123.1:0-5543 GCA_963640885.1 Oscillospiraceae bacterium
TCCATACTCAGAGGCACACCGCTGATGCTGCAGCTCATAGTCGTATTTTACGGGCCGTATTTTCTGTTCGGAATAAAGCTGTCCGCTGAGTGGAGAATGTTGGCTGTTCTCATCGGCTTCTCGATAAATTACGCCGCTTATTTTGCAGAAATATTCAGAGCCGGATTTGAAGCTGTGCCAATCGGTCAAATAGAGGCGGCAAAAGTTTTGGGATATTCAAAAATACAGACATATTGGAAAATAAAATTTCCGCAAATGGTAAAAAGAGTTATTCCGCCGGTGACAAACGAAGTTATAACTCTGGTAAAAGATACATCTCTTGCATTCGCACTAGCGTATACAGAAATGTTCACTTTGGCTAAACAGATTGCGGCGGCACAGTCAAACATCGCTCCGCTGTTTGTTGCGGGACTGTTTTATTATATTTTCAACTTTGTGGTTGCGGCAGCCATGAACGGCATAGAGAAAAAGATGGATTATTATAATTAAGGAGAGTTTTTAATGAGTCTTTTTGAAATTAAAAATATAAAAAAATCTTTTGGAGACCTTGAAGTTTTGAAAGACATTTCTATTTCTGTAGAAAAAGGACAGGTCGTTTCGATAATCGGACCGTCCGGGAGCGGGAAATCAACACTTTTGCGCTGCGCAACTCTTTTGGAAACTATGGACTGTGGCGAGCTGTCATACATGGGCGAGATTGCTGCAAAACCTGACGGAAAAGGCGGAGTTATCTACGCTTCCAACGCGGATTTGAAGCGCATTGGCGGATATTTTGGACTGGTATTTCAGAATTTCAATCTGTTTCCGCATTATTCTGTTCTGAAGAATATAACGGATGCGCCTATCAACGTACAAAAACGCAACAAAGAGGAGGTCATGAAGGTCGCACATGAGCTGATTGCCAAAATGGGACTTCAGGGCAAAGAGGATTATTTTCCTCAGCAGTTGTCGGGTGGACAGCAGCAGAGGGTCGCTATTGCGAGAGCTTTGGCAATGAATCCGCAGATGCTGGTTTTTGATGAGCCGACTTCGGCGCTTGATCCGGAGCTTACCGGCGAAATTCTTAAAGTAATCAGAAATCTGGCAGCTGAGCATATGACGATGGTAATTGTAACGCACGAAATGGCTTTTGCCAGAGACGTTTCTGATTATGTGATTTTTATGGACGGCGGAGTTATCGTAGAACAAGGCAAGCCTGAGGATATAATAGGAAATCCTAAGGAAGAGCGAACCAAAGCTTTCTTAAGCAGATTTCAGGAATAGCTGCAAGCGGTTTGATAACAGCTCTTTTCGGATCGCCTGAACTCAGGTCGTGTAAAATCGGAACGTGTAATAATTGCGTTTTAGAAAACGTTTGTAGCAAAATCAGTGAGAACTAAAATGAGAATACAATATATAAAAGCAAATCCTACAGAAAACAAAACAATATTGGTTGAGACACAGATTCTGCGAGAATATCAGGCTGAGGTGGCAGCGAAGCTTTTGCAAGCCGATGCTGACGCCGAGCAGGTGGGGTTTTTAGAGCCCCCTTACAGTTCGGATGCGCGTCTGCGCCTTCAGATGATGGGGGGCGAATTCTGCGGAAATGCGGCGATTTCGGCAGGGGCTAAGATTGCCCGGGAGCTGAATATGGCTGAGGGCACGGAGTTATTGCTGCCGATAGAGGTCTCCGGGGCAAACGATATTGTAAATTGCCGCATCACTTTTGACGAAAATGTATATTTCGGGACTGTGGATCTTCCTCTGCCCGGATTCGTAAAACCTGTAAGGCTGGAATTTGGCGGCGCAGAATTTGAGCTGACGGCAGTTTTTTTACAGGGAATAACGCATTTGATAATGCTTAAGAAAAAAGCGCCTGAAAATTATCGCAGCTTTGCCGAAAAAGCTGTAAAAGCCTGGGCGAGCCTGTTTAATGACGAGGCAATCGGCTTAATATTATTTGATGACGAAGCAGTAGAAATCGCTCCGCTGGTATTTGTCAAACCAACTGACAGTCTTTATTGGGAAAGAGGCTGCGGCACAGGGACTGCGGCTGTAGGTGCATATTTGGCATACAAAAATGCGCAAAGTTGCACTGCTGCGGTAAAACAGCCGGGCGGAATCATCACAGCTTCGGCAACCTGCGACAACGACAGGATAACCTCACTCTCAATAACCGGCAGCGTTGTATTTGAAAACGAAACTTCCATAGAGATAGATTTGCATTTTTAGCAAAATCAAAATTCAAAAAATAAAAAAGGCTCATTTTCTTTATGAAATGAACCCTTTTTATTTTTTATATTAAAAATTTAAGAAAGAGGAAGCAATTTAATTATCTGCTGTGGCTTCACCAAGCTTTACTTTTATATTCATGGTATTGCCATTTCTGTAAACTGTCAAAGTAACAGTATCCCCTGCATTATAGTTATCTCTCACATTGTTAAGCTCAGACAAAGTTGTAATTTCAGTGCCTTCTATCGCTGTGATTATATCTCCCGGCTGTACTCCTGCTGTATAAGCGTTGGATTCCGGATCGACGTATCTAACATATACACCCTGAGGCATGTTGTAAATCATAGCAGTCTGCATCGTAACATTTTCACCTGAAATTCCTATAAGAGGTCTGCCTGATACATATCCGTTATTTATAAGATCCTCGATTACAGGAACTGCATCATTGATAGGTATTGCAAAGCCCAAACCCTCAGTCGATGAGGAACTGATCTTAGCAGATGTTACTCCGACAACCTGGCCTGACTGATTTACCAGCGGGCCGCCGGAATTGCCCGGATTTATTGCCGCATCTGTCTGAATATAGTGCATTATCTTTCCTTCAACCTCGATTTCTCTGCCCAGTGCGGAAACAATGCCCTGAGTTGTCGAACCTGATAATGTTTCGCCCAGAGGATTTCCGATTACAAGAACGGTTTCGCCCTGTATCAGCTCATCTGAATCGCCGATTTCTGCGGCCTGAAGGTTAGTGGCATTTATTTTAATTACGGCCAAGTCCGTTTTTTCGTCCTGACCAACAAGGGAGGCATCGTATTCAGAGCCGTCAGACAAAGTTACCTTGATAGCCTGCGCTCCGTCAATAACATGCTGGTTGGTTACTATATATCCATCTTCGGAAAATACTATTCCTGAGCCTGAGCCCGAGCCGCTCATCGACGATACGGAAATTCCGACAACCGATGGTATAACTTTTTGTATAATATCCGGTGTGGAAAGAACTCCGTCTGCCGAAGTGGTAACTGCGGCGCTTCCCGAAGAGCTGACCTGGTTTACTTTGTACTGCCCTGAATTCGCTGAAGTCGTATATCCTGTAGCTGCAAGATATGCTGCGCAGCTGGCAACGGAAATCAAAGCTATTAACAAAATCAAACCTATCACCATGAACACTTTTTGTGATTTACTGCGTTGTCTAATCGATGTATCAGGACTTCCGTAAATCGTGTTGATTCTTTCTTTTCTGATATAATCATAATTTCGGTTCATAATTTCACGTCCTTTCATCTTTTTTATCTCATTTTTCTCTCTCATTTACTTTATGTGCTTATATTAACCTCAATTTATGGAGAAAATGTGACAACTGCGAGAAGTGTTTGAGAAAAGAGTCTGAAAAAAAGCTTAAAATCATCCTGATGCAAGCTCTCTAATCACAACCGCAGCGAAAAAGGAGTAAAACCCGTTTGCCAAAATATTGACGCCGCTCAGAGGGTTGAAAATTCTTGATAAGCAAAGTTGTCTAATATATAATTAATTTATTCGAAGGGAGATAATTTATGCGAAAATTATTGCTTGAAACGCCTGAAATCAAAATTGCGCTTACAGTATTAATCATAATTGCGTCAGCCGTTATAATATTGATACTTTTGAGAAGCATGAGATTGTGGTACTGGCGAACAGATAAAATCATCGGCTCGCTCGAAAATATCGACTCGCGAATTGATAATATAGAGCGGGGAATGGACAATATAAAAATCAGCACAGAAAAGCTGATTGCCGAAAATGAGAAAACAAATGCAATTTTGGAGAGCCTGAAGAGCCGGGTAGAAGCTCTGCCGGAAGCGGAAAAATACGTGCAAATTACGGGCACTGAGGAAGAAAAAATGCGCGAGGACTTATCAGAAAATGACGAGGCGGCGGCTGATGAAGCAGGCGAGAACAGATTCGGCGAATTGGACGAAAAAAACGAATTAACAGAACAATTCCGCGATTTGGAAAAAGAATTTGAAGAGCTGAAAAAACAAAAAGCCCAGCTTGAAGCTGATATCAATGCAAGAATACGAGATTAGGAGTGCGGACCTATGTATCTTTCAGAAGAATATGAAGAAAATAAAAATCGAATATTGAAAGAGTGTGCATATACTAAGAAAAAACACGAGGAGATAGAAAAGCGCTACAAGCGTCTTGTGGAGCCTGCTCCTCAGTTTAATTTTGCGGTAAAGCGAAAAGAAGCGAGCCCGGAACCGAAAAACGGATTGGATTCACAGGGAATTAAGCAGTATAGGGAAATTTCCGAAAATCTGCAAAAGGAGTTTAGCCGGGATTTTTGCGAGGATGCTGAAATCGTGCAAGCTGATCTGTTAAAATCAGAGCTGCTATCAGAAAGTGAAGATGAAACCGAAACGAAAGCTGAAAACGAAGCCTCGGGCAGAAACGAAGCAGGCGACGAAAATGCGCTGGTGGGCGGAGAAAAATCCGAGGCGGAAGCGCCTGCGAAAATGGCAGTTGGCAATTTTGAGTCTTTTTATGAAAAAAATCTGGCAGAAGTATTGGAACAGCCGGAGTTTGAAGAAATACGAAAGTTTATCGGCGAGGAGACCGATTTTTCTAAAGAAGGTTATAAGGATTTGATGAAAGCGTTCGGTATGGATGCAGAGACGAATGTTGAAGTTATTGATAAAGAATCCGATTCTGAATCCGAGCCGGCAAATGAGAATGCAGATGCCAAGTCTGAAAGCGATTTGGCTGATTCTGAGAAAATCATAACTGATGTCGAAGTCGAAATAGTGGATATATCTGTTAATGATGGCGAAATTCATGAGGGTCTTGGAAAGGTTTTTGCTGTTCCGATAGAGCGCGATGTTGAGAAAAAATCTTTTGCTTTAGAACCGATGAAATTCAGAATCATAAAGGCTGCTTTGGCGGCTGCGGTAATGGTTGTTGGTGCGATTGTCATTTATTCAATCTGGTAAGGTATATTTTCAACGGTTTGCCGTAGATAACAACCTGCCTGTCGTTCCTTGCAATCGCCCGTTTTCCAGCATTTCCCATTTCCGACATTTCTCCGTCAACTTTGTATTTTTGTTGACGAGCGGCGGCTGAATTAGTATAATATTATGGCAGGCCAAGCTCTGTAAATTGCATATGCGGATGTCGTCTAATGGTAGGGCTCCAGCTTCCCAAGCTGGCGGCGCGGGTTCGATTCCCGTCATCCGCTCCATATTTAAATCATATTTTAAAAATTTGCTTGCGTTTGAGGCGCGGGCGTGGTATAATTTACAGGCGGTCAGGAATTCAAGACTTCATATGCGGAAGTGGCTCAGGGGTAGAGCATCGCC
>CAVIBE010000124.1:0-5638 GCA_963640885.1 Oscillospiraceae bacterium
ATATACGGCGATAAGGCTCAGCAATATTTTGGGAAGCGACGGCAGCGTTATACCTTTGTTTAGAAAACAGATTGAAAACGGAGGCCCTGTGACAGTCACACATCCCGATGCAACCAGGTACTTTTTGCCGCTCAGACCGGCTGTTATGCTGATACTTCAGGCGATTTCCATGTCGCAGGGCGGAGAGATTTTCTCAATCACCTATGGAAAACCGCTGAGAATAATGAATTTGGCGGAATATATGATTGAAAGCGCGGGGCTTAAACCTCATGATGAGATACAGATAAAGGTGATGGGGCTGAGAGCCGGTGAAAAGCTTTATGAGGAAATGCTGCCCGACCACAAATTTGTGGAAGAAACGGCAAATAAAAATATAGTAACGATAATTACAGACGAGCCAAACGCTGAGGATTTCGATACGAAGCTTGCCATATTAAAAGACAGCCTGGCGCATGAAGGCAATGCGCAAATAAAAAGGGATTTGGAAGGACTGGTTTCCGAATACGGAACGAGATTTTAGCGGATTCGGTGCGCGGATAATGCTCTGGCGGCAGGTTTGGCGCACAGACAAGGTGCTGAATCAAAAGGGGAGGATGCAATGAGATTAAATCTGATGAATGTGGGATTATCAGAGGAAGAAATATTGAAATATGCTCCTGAAATGGAAAAGGCTGACGAGCTTTTAAGGCAAGGCGCGGACGGGTTTACCGGCTGGACAACTTTGCCTAAGGATTATGACAGGCAAGAGCTTGAGCGGATAATAAAAACCGCAGAAAAAATCCGTGATATGTGTGAGGTACTCGTTGTCATAGGAATAGGCGGGTCGTATCTTGGCGCGCGAGCCTGCATAGAGATGATGCAAAATTCCTTTAATATAATGAAGGATTCGGGTCAGAGAAAAACGCCGCTCGTTGTTTTTGCCGGGCATAATATAAGCACAGTTTATCACAGAGAACTGATTGAGGCGGTTAAAGACCGCGAGCTTGCATTGTGCGTTATTTCAAAATCAGGAACTACGGCAGAGCCGAATATAGTTTTTTCGATATTCAGAGAGCTGCTTTATAAAAAGTATGGAGCGGACGAGGCGAGGAAGAGGATTTTTGCGATAACTGATGCGCAAAAGGGAGTTTTGAGACAACAGGTGCGGGAAGAAGGATACGAGAGTTTCATAATTCCGGACGATATAGGCGGCAGGTATTCCGTGCTAACCCCTGTGGGACTTTTGCCAATAGCGGCGGCAGGCATTGACGTCAACGAGATTTTGCTAGGAGCGGCGGACGGTATGCGTGAATATGATTCGGTAGAAATGAAAAACAACAGCTGTCTCAGGTATGCAGCTGTCAGATACATTCTCGATAAAGCCGGAAAAAGCGTGGAAATATACGAGGCTTATGAGCCGAAACTGTATTATTTTTGTGAGTGGCTGAAACAACTTTTCGGGGAAAGCGAAGGCAAGGACGGACGGGGAATTTTTCCGACGTTGTTGCAGTTCACTACGGACTTGCACTCGATGGGGCAGTTTATTCAGCAGGGCAGGCAGATATTTTTTGAAATCGTGCTTAATGTTGAAAATACGGGAGCGGAGCTTGTGATTCCGCATACGGCAGAGCCTGCTTTTGCCGGTAAGACAATGTCGGAGATTAACCGGGCTGCGATAAAGGGAGTTACGGCGGCACATTCTGCTGATAAAATTCCTGTTATTTTAATAGATATTCCGGAAATATCTCCCTATTTCTTCGGAAAGATGGTATACTTCTTTGAAAGAAGCTGTGCGCTCAAAGGTTATATGATGGGAATAAATCCATTTGACCAGCCGGGCGTTGAAAAATATAAAGCATATATGAAGGAGGCACTAAATGAGTAATTTTGAAACACTTTTGTTCAGAAGAGAAGGTGCAATAGCATACATTACCGTAAACAGACCTAAGGCGATGAACGCTCTTAATACTCAGGTTATTGAAGAACTTGGGAAGGCTGTTGATCTGGTTGAAGCAGACAAGACAATAAGGGTGGTTATATTCACCGGCGAGGGCAGAGCTTTCGTTGCCGGTGCGGATATTGCTCAGATGAGAGATTTCAATCTCGGTCAGGGCAGGGAGCTTGCGATAAAGGGTTCTGAGGTAATGAGAAGAATAGAATTTCTTGAAGCGGTAACTATTGCGGCTGTAAACGGATTTGCTTTGGGCGGAGGATGTGAGCTTGCGCTTAGCTGTGACCTTAGAATTGCGGCTGAAACTGCGAAATTCGGTCAGCCTGAGGTAGGCATAGGAATTACGCCGGGATTTTCCGGAACGCAGAGATTGCCGAGGGTTATCGGTCAGGCAAAGGCAAAAGAGCTGATTCTCACGGGAGATGCGATTTCGGCGGCTGAAGCTGAGAGAATCGGGCTTGTAAATAAAGTCGTTCCTCTGGAGGAGCTTATGCCGGAGGCGGAAAAGATGGCTGCGAGAATATTGAAAAATGCGCCGATTGCGGTAAGGTATGCGAATGCGGCTATTCAGAGGGGCTGTGAAAAGGATATTGAAACCGGAATAACTATTGAAAGCAGCTTTTTTGATATGTGCTTCGGAACGGAGGATCAGAAGGAAGGAATGACTGCATTTCTTGAAAAGAGAAAGGCTGAATTTAAGGACAAATAATATATTGCGAGGAGGTAATTGTAATGAAAAAAATCGGAGTTCTCGGAACAGGTACTATGGGTGCAGGAATTATACAGGTGCTTGCACAGAATGGTTATGAAGTGGTGCTCAGAGCAAGAAGAGAGACTTCTGTTGAAAAAGGTATTGCTACTGTTAATAAGAATTTAGACAAAATGGTAGCTAAGGAAAAGATTACTGCGGCTGAAAAAGAGGAAATCATGGGCAGGATTCACGGTTCAACGGATATCGCTATCGTTAAGGATGCGGATCTCATTATTGAAGCTGCAACTGAGGAGATGGAATCGAAGAAGGCTTTGTTTGCTGAGCTTGATGGGCTTTGCAAGCCGGATACGATAATTGCAACGAACACGTCTTCTTTATCTATTACGGAAATTGCTTCGGCAACGGGCAGACCTGACAAAATTATAGGTATGCATTTCTTTAATCCTGTGCCTGCAATGAAGCTCGTTGAGATAATTAAGGGTTTGACAACGTCTGATGAAACGAGGGATGTGATTCTTGACCTTACAAAGAAAATCGGGAAGACGCCGGTTGAGGTTCAGGAGGCTCCGGGATTTGTGGTAAACAGAATTTTGATTCCGATGGTAAATGAGGGTATTGGTATTCTTGCGGATGGTGTTGCGAAGGTTGAGGATATTGATGCTGCGATGAAGCTTGGCGCTAATCATCCGATGGGACCGCTTGAATTGGGTGATTTGATTGGTCTTGATGTATGTCTTGCGATTATGAATACGCTTTATGTTGAGTTTGGGGATACGAAGTACAGACCGCATCCGCTTCTCAAGAAGATGGTAAGAGCTGGCAAGCTTGGAAGAAAGACGGGCGAAGGTTTTTACAATTATAAAAAATAAGGGTTTTTGGACAAAAAATGGAGGCGTTGAGCCTCCGTTTTTTTGCCCCAAAACGTTGGGAAATGCGCATTTATGAGGAACGACACGCAGGGCGTTCGCGGAACGGTTACGAACCGTTCCCTACGCTTTAGTGACATAATAATTATTATGTTTTAAATTGTGCAATTAAAACGGAACAGCACACAGGTGCGTTCCATACGGCGAAACGTTGGAAAATGGACGTTTGTACGCGGAACGGTTATGAACAATGAAAAAGGAACGACAACACAGGTCGTTCCATACGGATTGCTGGTGACATAATGCGTATTATGTCAAAAAACCGTCCCGCCCCCTTTGCCAATTAATCCGCTAATCAATCAATCAATCAAGCAATTAATTAATTAATTATCTCATAGAGTGCATTGGTTTTGTGTCGAGGCGCAATTTTTTGATCAGCTTAACAAAATCCGCATTCGTTTTTGTACTCATAAGATAACTTATTATAGTTTCCGCAGCATCCTGGTTTGCACCATTGCCTAAAGCCCGACGCATAGTCCAGATAGCTTCCATTTCTTCCTGTGAAAGCAGGAGATCCTCACGCCTTGTCCCGGATTTATTGAGATCAATAGCCGGGAATATTCTCTTTTCAGAAAGCTTTCTGTCAAGATGTAGCTCCATATTACCCGTGCCCTTAAATTCCTCAAATATTACATCATCCATACGGCTGCCCGTTTCTATGAGAGCAGTAGCTAAAATCGTTATGCTGCCGCCTTCTTCGAGATTTCTTGCCGCACCGAAGAATTTTTTCGGCTTGTGAAGAGCGCCCGGGTCAAGACCGCCGGACAGAGTTCTGCCAGTAGACGGAATCGTCATATTGTAAGCTCTTGCGAGACGAGTTATGCTGTCGAGAAGAATAACAACGTCCTTGCCGTGTTCTGCCAATCTCTGCGCACGCGCAAGCACCATTTCAGCAACCTTTATGTGATGCTGAGGCATTTCGTCAAATGTAGAATATATAACCTCGCCGTCTATAGAACGCTGCATATCCGTAACTTCCTCAGGACGTTCGTCTATGAGAAGGACGATAAGCTCGATTTCCGGGTGAAGCTTTGTTATGCTGTTTGCAACCTTTTTCAGCAATACTGTCTTGCCGGCCTTTGGCGGCGCAACGATAAGTCCACGCTGACCTTTGCCTATAGGAGCAATCAAATCTATCAGCCTTGTAGACAAGTCTGCCGGGTTGAGTTCAAGTGTTAGTCTTTCATTAGGAAATATCGGTGTCAGGGTATCAAAGTCTTTTCTGTTTATTGCAACGTTTAGCGGGTCGTCATTGACCGTGTTGACAAACAATAACGCTCTGAATTTTTCACCTTCGTTTGGCGGTCTTGTTATTCCGCATACCTTGTCGCCGGTTTTTAATCTGAATCTTCTGATCTGCGCAGGAGAGACATATACGTCGCTGTCGCTAGTCAGAAAATTATGGAATCTGAGAAAACCGAAATTGTTTCCATCGGACATTTCAAGTATGCCCTCTACAGTTTCCTTCACTTCGTCCGGCACTTTCTTTTTTATAAAGTCGCCGTTATGGTAAGGTCGCTGATAAGCAGTTTCGCCATAAGTCGAAACATTATTATTATAATGCTGATTATAATGATGCCTTGGATTAAAATCGCGATTTTGTGAAGTTACTTCCTGCGCCGGAGCATTGGATTGACCATATTCTCCGCTGGCAACTTCCTCAACTTGAGTTTCGGTTTTGGCAGCCGCTTCAGCTACAGGTACAGCCGGTGCGACTGTCTGTACGACTGTTGCGTCAGCCGGAGCTTCAGCTTCCGGCTCAGCCTCAGGCTCAGATTCAGTTTCAGTTTCAGTTTCAGTTTCAGGTTTAGACTCAGGCTCAGCTTTCGCTGTAGCTGTAGTTCTTACTTTGACTGTTCTGCGAGGCTTTTTGACAGCTTCTGCCAAAACTTCAGAAACTTCAGGAGTCTGAGATTCTGCTTCAGATTCATTTGAATTTAGATTTAACAGGGCTTCAAGGATTTCCGCTTTTTTCATTTTTTCAGGATGCTCAATGCCGAATGTTTTAGCAATTATCCTGAGTTCACCGACTTTCTTTGATTTCAAATCTTTTTCGTTCACGGTATCCTC
>CAVIBE010000125.1:0-4216 GCA_963640885.1 Oscillospiraceae bacterium
TATCAACAGTTTGAAGCGCTTTGCTTGCATATACTGCATGGGCATTCGGATATTTGTCAGAAAACTCAGTTTTTATTTCTTTACATCTTTCTCTTATATAATTTTCATCAACTACATAAAGCGGCGTGCCGTATTTTTCTGCGAGCGCAACCGTGTCAGCTCCGCCAAACATTAAATTACCATTACCATTTACTTCTAATACTCTCATTTTTCCTCCCTTTCAGGATATGCCTCTCTCTTAAATGAATTTTTATATCACTCCTCGTTAAAATGTCGGCAAATTCCGGACAAAGTGCATACTTCACACTCAGGTCTTCTCGCCTTGCATACCAGCCTGCCATGCCAAATCAACGCATGGTGCATATCAATCCAGGTTTCTTTCGGGAGCTTTTCCATAAGTGCCAGCTCCGTTTTCAGCACATCCTTCTCATATACTATTCCCAACCGGTTTGCTACCCTGAAAACATGGGTATCAACCGGAATTGCGGGCACTCCATATCCCACTGCAAGAACAACATTTGCAGTCTTTCTTCCCACACCCGGAAGCTCCATAAGCTCATCTAATGAATCCGGAACCTGACCGTCGAACTTTTCGACAATCACCCGCGAAGCCGCAACTATGTTCTTTGCTTTGGTATGATACATACCAATTCTTTTTATATAACTCTCTATTTCCTCCGGCAGCGCCTTCCCTAAAGCCTCAGCATCCGGATAATCCTTGAATAATGCCGGCGTTACGACATTAACCTGTTTATCCGTAGTCTGAGCGGAAAGCATTACTGCAATCAATAACTGAAACAAGTTCTCAAAATTAAGCGCACATTTAGGCGCAGGATAATTTTTTCTCATTTCAGATACAAGTTTTTCTGTCAGCTCATCGCTCCACATATCTTACATTCTATCCTTAAAATTCTTTATAAGATGATCATTCAGCTTTCTCTTTGAAGCCGCAACCGCTTCGGGGCTCCATTCCTGGATTCCCTTGCCGGACTTAAATCCGAGATCGCCTTTTTCCACAGCATCAGTCAGTATATGCGACGGCTCTGTGTTTGATGCAAGATGCTTCAAAATATAATTTTGGATGGAAAGGCTCAAATCAGTTCCTACCATATCAGCGTGCTCCATCGGTCCTAAAACCGGAGTTCTCATGCCAAAGCCATATTTTACAGCTTCATCAACGGTAGCCGCGTCGGCAATTCCGTTTTCAACAATATATAAAGCCTCTCTGAGCAATGCGTGCTGTAATCTGTTTCCTATAAATCCCGGAACATCCTTATTAACCTTTACAGGTCGCTTTCCTGCCTCTTTGAGAAAATCATAAACAGTATCAACAACCTTATCCGAAGTGTCCTTTGTTCTTATAATTTCAACAAGCGGTATCAAAAATGCCGGATTCCAGAAATGTGTTCCCACGATTCTGT
This sequence comes from Oscillospiraceae bacterium, assembly GCA_963640885.1. GTDB lineage: Bacteria > Bacillota > Clostridia > Peptostreptococcales > Anaerovoracaceae > UBA1739. The sequence continues at coordinate 1,422 of CAVIBE010000125.1, forward strand.
GCTTATGCTCAGATTTTGATGCTATCTCAGTAATACTCATAACCGAAGTATTTGTCGCCAGAATTACGTTTTCAGGGCAGATTGAATCAAGCTCCTTGAACAGATTCTGTTTTATTTCCATATCTTCGATAACACATTCAAAAATAATGTCTGCGTCCTTGACTGCTTCGTTAATGTCGTAAACTATCTTGATATTATTTTTGACAGCTTCGCCCTCTGCTTCAGTCATAATTTCATCTTCAATCATGTCCCTGATGTTTCTGTCTATGTTTTCGACAGCATAATCTTCCTCAAACTGAGCTCTCGCTCTGAGAGTTATATTGCAACCTTTCTGCGCAAACTGTATTCCGATACCGGTTCCCATCATCCCCGGGCCGAATATAGTGATATTTTTGATTTTTCTGGACATTTTGCTTCCTCCACCTCTCAATTATTCTGCTATTTTAAGCTTAACCATTATTTTATATAACTTCTCACCTTTAGGAAGCGTTTTTACTTCGTTTGGTAAGATTGTCTTCGTTTTAATAAGCGCTATTGCATATACTGCTGCCGCCGCACAAACAGATACCACAGTTATGAGCCTGCTCTCTATGAAATGACCTGCTCCGTAGCTTATCACAGCAACCACAATTCCCATAAGCACGCCGCAAATCAGAGGTCTTGCCACCGCTAATTTGAAATCGTGTTTAGTTCCGGCTATTTTCTTGACAAAAGCAGCATTTACAATAGCTACTGTCATAAGTCCGACAGACGTTCCTATAGCCGCGCCAGAAACATTGAGCGCTTTTACACCTATGAGCACATAAGATACTGCATATTTTACAATCGCTCCCGCTATTATTCCATATACCGAAAGCATCGGTCTTCCCAGACCTTGCAATATTCCTGCCATCGCCTGAGCGATACATATAAATATAACTCCAAAACTCAGCCAGAACAGGCAGTCAGCCGCAGCGCTCGCGCCGTCCGACTGAAGCGGATAGATGAGGCTTATTATCTGCGACGAAAGCATCATAAGTCCGATAGTACACGGCACTCCTATTATGAATGCCGTTCTGAGACCGAGCCTTATATTTTTATCGAGAAAATCTCTGTCGTCCATGCTCTTTGCGGCAGCTATAGCCGGCACAAGACTGAGCGCCACAGCCAAAGCCATCGCCTGAGGCACGTTAATTATAGGTCCGGAATATCCCGACAGCTGACCATACAGACCGTTTGCGGCAGCGCTTGAAAATCCTACATCCTGAAGCCTTCTCATAACTACCAGCAAATCCACCATATTCATGATTGGGAATATTGATACCCCAATGGTAATAGGTATAGCGATTTTTACTAATTCGCTTAAAATATGCTTGCCTGATTTTCTCGCATCCTTTTCCTTATCTCCCGCATCAAAAGGAATTTTCCCCTTCTTTTTCATCCTGAGATATACGATAATTATGAATATCGTACCGAATATCGGCCCTATACTTCCCGCTCCGGAAGCGCCTGCGGCCGCATATTTAACTCCGCTTGCCATGAGCGCAACAGCCAGGCCAAGTCCGAGAGCAACTCTTACAAACTGCTCGGTAAGCTGAGAGCCCGCGGTAGGTCTCATCTCCTGATAACCTTGGAAATATCCTCTGAATACAGCCATTATCGGCACAAACAAAAGTGCCGGCGCTATAGCTATCATCGAATAATATGCTCCTGGATCACCAAAATAGCTTACTATGGTTTTTGCCGACAAAAATACAGCTAAAGAAGTAACCAATCCTATCATTATCATAAGAATAAATGATATTTTAAAAATTCTATGAGCCTGTGTATAGTTTTCACGCGCTATCTGTTCAGAAGTCATCTTGGATATTGCCGCCGGTGCTCCGTTGGTCGAAAAAACCAGCAAAAAAATATATATCGGATATGCCGTCTGATAATAACCCATGCCCTCGTCGCCGATTATGTTGCCAAGAGGTATTCTGAAAAAAGCTCCTAAAATCTGAACAAGAAGCCCCGCAATTCCAAGAATCGCCGCCCCCTTAATAAAAGTTTTGCTATTCATTACTCTAATCTCTCCCATCTCTTTTGATGCCATTCATAAAAAAGTTAACGCTATTATATCAAAAATATCCGGCAAGATAAACCCACCGGATATATATTTCACTTAAAAAACACTTTATTTATTGCCGACTTTAACTAAAGCGACTCCATTTCCACAGCTTCGCCTTTTTCGAGCGATTTTCTTAAATCTATCAGACGCTGATTCGTGCTTCCCCTGAAAGGCAGCGCCAGCGTTCTCTTGTCAAGTTCAAACCTGCCATCAATGAGAGCATAACATTTTTGCATCAAAGCTTTTACATGAGAATTTTTTTTGCTCATCTCAAACAGCTCTTCAAAAGTATATCCGCTGTAGACTATTATGTCGAGCCCCATCTCAAGTATGCCGTCGGCCAGCTCACTCAAAACCTCCGGCTGAGAAAACGGCTCGCCGCCGCTTAAAGTCACGCCTTTAAGCAATGGATTCTTTTTTATTTCTTCAAGAATGCGGCTCACAGAGCACATATTTCCGCCGTCAAAGTCATGCGTCTGAGGATTGTGACAGCCTTCACATCTATGCGGACAACCTTGACAAAATACGACAAATCTTATTCCCGGTCCGTCAACAATGGATTCCCTTATTACACCTGATATTCTAAGCTCACTCATTTTTACTCCTCCCAACAACAATTTGCAAAACAGCTAAACAGCCGCGGATTTTTACCCGATTCATTATTAATTCGTTAGTAATTTCCTTAATTCCCCGATTTATTCCATTA
>CAVIBE010000126.1:0-2096 GCA_963640885.1 Oscillospiraceae bacterium
GCCCTGATGTATTTGGCAGTTGAGCCTTTATATATCGTTTGAGCGTAAATCCCTTTAAGTGATTTACTTCAAAATAAAAAAATAATACAAAACGAAAACAAAAAACACGAAAAACTCCAACCAATCGGTTGGAGTTTTTCGTTCTTTCATATATATTGCAAAACATAAACAAACAGCGGAAATTTTTATCACAAGCTTCAACTCTATACAGCTACCGGAATATTTTTTATCTGCGGATTTGTCTTATAATCTTCAACTATGAGATCCGCCGGCGTGAACTCATAAAAATCCTTTATTTCCGGATTCAGCCTTACTTTAGGCGCGTCATATATCGGTCTTTCGAGCATTTCCTTTACAAGAGGCACATGCCTGTCATAAATATGCGCATCAGAAATGACATGAATCAACTCGCCCGCCTCAAATCCGCACACCTGAGCGAACATCATAAGCAGCAGAGAATATTGAACCACATTCCAGTTGTTTGCTACGAGAACGTCCTGTGAACGCTGATTCAAGATTCCGTTTAGCCTGTTTCCTACGACATTAAAAGTCATGCTGTAAGCACACGGTTCCAGATTCATCTCAGATAAATCTGCAAAATTATATATATTAGTCATTATCCTCCTGCTGTAGGGCGTATTTTTGAGCTGCCACAATACATTGTCAACCTGGTCCATCTCGCCCTGAGCAAATTTATACTTAACGCCGAGCTGATATCCATAAGCCTTGCCTATTGTTCCGTCTTCGCCTGCCCACTCGTCCCAGATATGGCTGTTAAGATCCTTAACAGCATTGGATTTTTTCTGCCAGATCCACAAAATCTCATCAAAAGCAGATTTCATTGCAGTAGGTCTAAGAGTAAGCGCAGGAAATTCCTCAGACAAATCATATCGGTTTACCACGCCAAATTGCTTAATCGTATGAGCCGGAGTTCCGTCTTCCCATCTCGGTCTTACAATCTGCCCCTCAGACGAAAAACCGTTCTCAATTATATCTTTACACATATTTTTAAACAGCACATCTGCTCTACTCATATCTATCCTTCCTTTCTCACGCGCGCCTGTCCGTTTTAAGACTGCCGCATTTTGCTATTCTTCATCATTTTTCGCATTATTCTGCTCTTTTTCATACTCGTCTAACGCAAGCCCTATAATATACTCCATCCTCTCATGCTGACCGGCAAGGTAAAGATAGCCGACCAACGCTTCAAACGCAGTTGCCGCTTTATAATCCTTAGGAGTAGCATTCTTAGGCTTTGAAGTAATCTTTTTATTTCGCGCTCTGCGCACTACCGCAGCTTCTTTTTCATCCAGCTCCTCAGATATCTTTTTTATGGCTGCCGCCTGATATGACGCTTTTGAGCGCCGGGATGACATTTGATTAAGCTTATATACTTTAGGCTCGCCTGTAGCTACGGAAAGATTTCTCACATAAAGCTCGTATACGCAATCGCCCAGATAAGCCAAAACTATTTCATTCATGCGCTCAGGTTCAGCCGGTGCGCAATGATTTTTTAAAATTCCAAACATCGTATTTCCTTTTCTTGCAAAATTTTAACACATAATTATATCATTAAACCATAGTCAAAATACAGATATTTGTGATATAATTTTTGATAAATTAATTTTTTAACAAAGGACATTAAGAGGGCACTATGTTTTACAAACAATATTTCAAATATATAATCCCGTCAATGATATCATTTACCCTGACCGGTATGTACTCAATCGTAGACGGTTATTTTATCGGACAGACAGTTGGTGACATCGGGCTTGCGGCGGTAAATATCGCCTGGCCGGCTGCGGCTCTGACATATGCCATAGGTACAGGTCTTGGAATGGGCGGCAGCGTAATAAGCAGCATAGAGCGCGGCAAGGGAAAAGACGAACAGGCACGAAACACCATCGGCATCAGTTTTTGCCTTATCATTATAGCCGCAATTTTCGTAACGGTTTTCATGCTGTGCTTTGCTGACATAATAGTCGGGCTTTTGGGCGCAGAAGGACAGGTTCACGATTATTCGTCGATTTATCTGAGAATACTTGCAATCGGCTCTTTGGCGCAAATCGGTGGCTGCGGCATGATACCTATAATAC
>CAVIBE010000127.1:0-4793 GCA_963640885.1 Oscillospiraceae bacterium
CCTTTACGATATCGTTGAGATATTTGAGCTCAAACCCGAATCTCGTATCAGGCTTGTCGCTTCCGAATCTTTCCATCGCTTCTTTGTATGTAAGTCTCGGAAATGGTGTTGTTATATCAATGTTCATGACTTCTTTCATGAGTTTTGTGAGAAATCTTTCCTGAACAGCAATTATATCCTCCTGATCCACAAATGACATTTCGATGTCTATCTGAGTAAATTCAGGCTGTCTGTCAGCTCTTAAATCTTCATCTCTGAAACACTTTACGATCTGATAGTATTTGTCAGTTCCTGCTACCATGAGAATCTGCTTGAACATCTGAGGTGACTGAGGAAGTGCATAAAAGCAGCCCTGATTTACCCTGCTCGGTATTACATAGTCTCTTGCGCCTTCCGGTGTCGGCTTTATGAGCATAGGTGTTTCAACATCAGTAAATCCTTCTCCGTCAAAAAAGTTTCTCGCGCACTTTGTAATCTTGTGTCTGAATATGAGATTTTTTTGCATATGAGGCTTTCTCAAATCGAGGAATCTGTATTTTAACCTGAGATTTTCGTTTACGTCGTCATCGTCTTTGATATATATTGGCGGAGTCTCAGCTTCAGAATAAATCTGCAAACCGTCAGCAAAAATCTCCACATCGCCTGTTGCAAGCTCTTTATTCTTTGATTCTCTTTCTTTGACAACGCCCGTAACGCCGATAACAAATTCGCTTCTCAGCTTATCTGACAATTCAAAAGCCTTAGCGTCTATATCTTTGTCAAAAACTATCTGAACGATTCCCGTTTTATCTCTTAAATCACAGAAAATCAAGCCGCCCAAATTTCTTCTTTTCTGTACCCAGCCGTTTACAGTAACCCTTTGTCCTGCATTTTCCAGTCTGAGCTCACCGCACATATTTGTGCGTTTCATTAAAGTACCCATTGTAGTATCCTCCTATAGCCTGCCTATTTCATCCGCAGAAACCGAGATCTGCTCTCCTGTTTCCATATTTTTAACGCCGAATGAGTTCGCCTTGACCTCATCCTCACCAATAATGATCGTATTTTTCGCCTTCATCCTGTTTGCATACTTAAACTGATTCTTGAAATTTCTTCCCATCATGTCCATGAGCACGCTTCGTCCGGCATTTCTGAGTTTTTTCGCCAATCCGGTCGCATATCTTACAGCTTCATCGCCCATAGTGATTATTACATAATCCACAGGTTCTTCTTCAGGAATTTTCGCTCCTTCCTCTTCAAGCAGGAGAATAAGCCTTTCAATTCCCATTCCGAAGCCGACTCCCGGAGTAGACGGGCCGCCTATCTGTTCAACCAGATTGTCATATCTTCCGCCGCCACATACAGTTCCCTGCGCCATTTCTTTTGTCGAAACAAATTCAAAAGCGGTCTTTGTATAATAATCAAGGCCTCTTACGATTCTGGGATCTACAACATATTCAATTCCCATATCCGTAAGAATCGCCTTAAATTCCTCAAAGTGGTCTTTGCACTCATCGCACAGATAATCGAGCATGAGAGGCGCTCCCTGAACCAGCCTCTGACATTCCTTGCTCTTGCAATCGAGAATCCTCATCGGGTTCTTGTTGAATCTGCCTTTGCATGTATCGCATAAGCCGTCATATCGGTCAGCTAAAAATGCCTTTAAAGCTTCTCTATGCTTAGCTCTGCATACAGGACAGCCCACGCTGTTTATCCTCAGCTCAATCTCTTTCATTCCCACAGCATCGAGCATATCAGCCGCTATGCTTACAATTTCAGCATCCGCCATAGGGCTCTTCGTTCCGAAGATTTCAGTTCCCATCTGATGAAACTGCCTGTATCTGCCTTTTTGCATCTTTTCATATCTAAAACACGGTGTTATATAATACAGCTTTGTCGGCTGCATTTCTGAATAAATCCCGTGTTCAATAAAAGCCCTTGCCGCCGGTGAAGTTCCCTCCGGTTTAAGCGTAATATTTCTTCCTGCAAGGTCATCAAAAGAGTACATCTGTTTTTCAACAACATCTGTAGTATCGCCCACTCCTCTTACAAATAATTCCGTATGTTCGAACATAGGCGTTCTGATTTCCTTCATCCCGTATCTTCTGCATATGTCTCTGAATAGACCTTCGAGATACTGCCATTTTCCTGACTGACCCGGCAAAATGTCGCCGGTTCCTTTTGGTGCCTGTGTTAACATAAATTTACTCCTCTAAAAAATCTTTGATATTATATTATATATCCTTTTATATGTTCTTTGCAAATATTAATTGATTTTTGCGTTCAATCATCTCGTCGATTCTTTCGATATATATTTCATAATTCGACACATTTGCCGCTCTTTCAATGCGATTCTCGTCCGGATAGAACCTCTTGCTGATTCCGCCCGCTCCAAGAGCTATCATAGTCTGGCGTTCGTCCATAGTCTTAATATTATATAGACACTCGGTTCCCGGCTTTGCGTAACCGATGTTTTCAAAATTTCCTACCATATATTTTTGTCTGTACAGATAATACGGTTCATATCCTGCCTCATCCATCATCTTTTGCGAAATCGCTACCATCTCAGACAGCTTCTCGACTTCCCGGTAATTAAATTCCGCATCCTCCTCAATAAGGCGCGAAGCGCGTTTGAGCGCCAGCGTATGAACTGTGATATTTTCCGGCTCAAGTCCTGTAACTATATCAAGAGTTCGCTTGAAATCCCCGGATTCTTCGCCCGGAAGTCCCGCTATCAAATCCATATTTATAATTTCTATGCCTGTTTTTCTCGCCAATTCGTAAGCCTGTCGTATCTGCTCGGGTGAATGCAGCCTGCCGATTGCTTTAAGAGTCTTTTCGTTCATCGACTGCGGATTTATGCTTATTCTGCGAATCCCGAAACTCCTTATAACTCTGAGCTTTTCCTCGGTTATTGTGTCCGGTCTTCCCGCTTCAACAGTAAATTCTTCGCATCGGCTTAAATCAAATGAGCTGAAAATTTTGTCAAGCAGTCCTTCAAGCTGGCCCGCGCTTAAAGTCGTAGGCGTTCCGCCGCCGATATAAAAAGATTCAGTCATAAGTTTCGTCTTTTTCATCGACAAAGAAACAGCTTCTACTTCTTTGTAAAGCGCGTCAAGATATCGCTCAATTTCACCATCTTTTGCCACATTTGCTGTAAACGAACAATAAACGCATCTGGTCGGGCAAAACGGTATTCCCAGATAAATTCCGACATTTTCCGGCGCTCTTACTGCCGAGAGTTCGTACTGATTTTTAAGTATTCTCAATAAAAGCTGTGCCTTATCATCGCTTATCAGATAAAATTCTCTCATGTAATTTAAAATATCCGCGCTTTTCATTCCGTTCTGATAAAGCTCCCTTACGATCTTTACGGGTTTCACTCCGGTAAGAATCCCCCAGGGCAGAGATTTTTTCGTATGCTTTTCTAAAGCCGTCATTATCCCCCGCTTTATTGCATTTCTCAGTTGTTTTTTGTCTTCGGGAGTCTGCCCTCGATAGTAAAACCTGCTTACCTGCTCGGATATCGTCTCTTTCTCAAAAACAACGGAAAAGCTTTGGTCTAAATCCAAAGCTTCGTCCACCGTTATCTCATAATTTCCCTTCGGTACAAACATTTTTACAAGCTCTTCTATTTCATAAACCGAAACAGTTGAACATAACTTTATATAATACATTCTATATCACTTTCTGTTTAAAAAAACGGATTGTATCTTTTTTCGTTTCCGATTGTAGAAAAACCTTCATGACCCGGATAAACCTCAACATCATCGTCAAGCACAAAGAGCTTTTCCCTTATGCTGTCAAAAAGATGCTGAGCATTGCATAATGCGAAGTCCGTTCTTCCGACAGAACCGGCAAAAAGTGTATCGCCTGAAAAAAGCCATTTGTCAAGAAGAATACAAATTCCTCCCGGCGAATGTCCCGGTGTATGAATTATTTTCAGCTTCGTATCGCCAAACGGAATTTCCTCTCCGTCAGTTAGCCAACGGTCAGCCATAAATGCAATCGGCTTTGCAAACATCATTTTTGAAGAATTGTAAGCCGGGCTTGAAAGCATTTCCTTTTCAGCCTTGTGAGCATAAATCGGAGCCTTATATTTATCTCTGTAAGCCTCAGCACCGCCTATATGATCCCCGTGACCGTGAGTAAGTATAATAAACTCAACTTTCAGCTTATTTGTGTCAATAAAACTGTCTATTGCCGGATTTACTCCGCCCGGGTCAACTATAAATGCAATCTTTCTTTCGCTGTCATAAACCACATATGTGTTCACATACAACGGACCTGTGTGAAAATGTTTCATCATTATCATAATATTTCACCCCATTAAAATAATTTTTTACTATCCAAAAGAAGAGTAACCGGCCCGTCATTGTAGATTTTTACAAGCATATCCGTCTGAAATATCCCTTCTCCTACTTCTATATCCATTTTTCTGAGCGTTTCCGTAAAATAATCGTAAAGCCCCTTTGCTTTTTCCGGTCGCGCCGCCTCGGTAAATCCCGGTCTTCGGCCTTTTCTGCAATCGCCATAAAGCGTGAATTGTGAAACTGCCAAAACTGCTCCGCCCACATCTTTAAGCGAAAGATTCATCTTTCCTTCTTCGTCTTCAAAAACCCTCAAATTGCCTACTTTGTCAGCAATATATTTTGCGTCTTCCTCAGTGTCATCATTTCCGACACCCAAAAGCACTACAAAACCTTTATTTATAGCTCCGGTAACTTTTTCCTCTACAGTCACCGAGCCTTCAGTAACTCTCTGTACTACCGCTCTCATCAATTCCTCCTGAATTATATCGTAGACCTGTAGGC
>CAVIBE010000128.1:0-2474 GCA_963640885.1 Oscillospiraceae bacterium
AGCCCGTATTCCGTTTACATTCCATGATATGAATTTTTTCATAAATATTCCCTTTCTGATATATAATTAATTTTCTTTTGAATTATCCGTAATTTCATCTATGATAAACAGTATAAATCCCAAATACGAATTGATACCGAATACAGCGCCGATACAGCCCAGCGCATATAGCTTTTTAAAAGCCGGAGCAGCAAACGACATGACCAGACTCTGTATTTCGTCCGGTTTAAGCTGAGCAACCTTTTCCTCAGTGACATTCGCAATGTTCAAATCAGAAATCAGCGCCGGAAGACAGCCAATCATAGAGTCATATGCAGCTTCGGAGCATTTCACAGAAATATCCTCAATAAAATCATCCGATACGACCTTTTCTCTTTCAGATGTGATTGTATAAATACACATATCTATCGCGCTATGGAAACTCTCAAAAGCTCCATCATTTCTGCATATATTGACAATCGTTTTTTTCGCAGAAACCGACAGCTCCGGAAGCGAGAAAAATTCACCTATCGTTTTATCGCCGAGCACAGAAACATAAAACGTCCTCAAAAGATTCCATACTTTCGCATTAAGCGAAGGTTTGCTTTGAATCATGTCTGAGACAGCATACAGAATAAATCTGAAGTCATATGAAGCGCTGCCATCTTCCTCCGGACGTATACAAACTTTTTTAAGAACAGTCGCATAAAGCTCCATTGCTTTTTGCTCGACCTCAGGCTTGTTTATGTTTATAACGTCGATGAATTTTTTGTCCCCTAAATTATCAGAGAGCAGATCCGCCAGCTTTTCGCGGTTTTCGTACAATTTATTCAAAATTAAAGCCGATATTTTTGCCGAGACAGCCTTTTTGCTTGTTTCCGATTCCAAATATGAGACTATATAAGGAATTATATTTGAACTCAGCTGAGAAATAAAGGACTCTTTGTGCGCATCCAGCATATTTTTAATGTTTTCCGAAGTAAGAAGCTCAGTGCCTATATACTCTCCCAATGTATGGGCAAAAACCTTCTGATTTTGTAATATCAACCCCTGTGAAAGACATCTGGTATGACGGAATTTTGCCAGAAAGCAAATCTTTTTGTAAGGGTGGAAAAACATCGTTATAGCTATGACATTTGTGATAACTCCGATAAAAGCCATCAGCAGCACGAGAAATACAAACGCTCCCGGAGACTGGGGAAAGCCTGAAGGCGCAAATCCGCCGAGAGTTACGATCAAGGCAGGGATGCTGACAACAAAGCCGACAAGACCGCCTAAATAGGAAAGATATTTAAGCTCGCCTTTCATGAGATGTTCGGCAACTGCGCAAAGCTGGTCAGGGTCAAGGCGTCCGAGAGCGGCGCTCACCGTTTCGCCGACTTTTCCTCTTAAAATACGGTTTATATTCTTCTCAAGGTGGTCGTAAATCATATCAGAGACAGCTGTTTTCAGCTTTTCCTGTCCAAAAATCAGAGACGAAAGCTCAGAAATTTCGCTTTCCGAGATTGCTGCCGAAGCTTGTGCATATTTTTTCAAAATCTTCTGGCTGAGCTTGTCCTCTATGTTGTGACGCGTTTCTGCATTCGTATATTCTTTTACAGATTTGTTTTTCGCCATGCCAGAAACAGAGGAAGTAATTATTTTTTTTATTGAAGCGCTGATTTTTTCGGGCATTGACATTGCGGAAATGTCGGCAGACATTTTGCCTTTAAAAAGTATTGCAGTCAGTTTTCCGAGTGCAGATCTTCCTTCTGGATTGAACATGGACATGAAGAAAAGTTCTGTGAGAAGGCTGCTGAGCTGTTCTTTTATTTCGGGATTGTTTATGATTGCGTCTTTGAGGCATTCATAAATGCTGTCTGAAGCGGTATTTACCTGTTCGTCAGTTAGATAATCGGATATTTTTATTTCGTCCAAAACCTCTGAGAGCAGGGGGTCGATATTTTTATTCAAAACCTCAGCGACAAATTCTTTCAGCGAGGCGTTTGAAGCGGCGAAGCCTTTTATGTCTGATAATTTTACGCTTTTAAAACTGTCTGAAACGGATTTGGAGACAAAATGTTCGAGTATTTTGTCTATGTGTTCTTTGAGTGTTTCGTTTATTATTTCTTTTTTCAGAACCTCGTCGGTCAGGATTTTTTCTTCGACGCAGGCGCTTAGGCTGTTGATGAAGGCTTGTTGTTTTTCTTCTGTGCTGAGGATGCTGACGTCAAATATTTTTCGCCCGAAAAGGGTGACGGGTTTGAAGAGCCAGCGTACGGCATATTTGGTTGTGATATAGCCGGCGATGGTGCCTGAGAGTACCAGGGTCACGGCGGTTAATATTGTTATTATATTTGTATTCATTTTTTCCCTCGTAAAATTTATTTATAATGGTTCGCGGAACGGTTACGAACCGTTCCCTACGGAAAACCGCAGAATTTCAATGCCACAAAAGAGGCGGAGGCGGCATAGGTCGGCGCAGTCGTTGTCCGTACGACTGCAAGGCCTGTGGC
>CAVIBE010000129.1:0-2749 GCA_963640885.1 Oscillospiraceae bacterium
TGGTATAGCGGCTATCCTGGCACTTTTGGTCGACGTGCTGACGATGATTTCGTTCTATGGACTCTTCCACATAGAAATGAATGCGCCGTTTATTGCAGCGGTTCTGATTATACTGGGTTATTCCATAAACAATACTATCGTAGTATTCGACAGAATCCGTGAAAATATCAGAATCAACAAGAAGATGAAACCAATTGATCTTGTAAATAAGAGTGTTGCACAGACATTATCGAGAACTATAGGTACTTCATTGACTACCATTATGTCGGTAATTGCGCTGTTGATACTCGGAACCTCAAGTTTGAGAAGTTATGTAGCTCCTGTAATGATAGGTCTTATAGGCGGTACATATTCTTCGATATTCGTTTCAGGTGCTATATGGTATGTAATCAGAGAATTATTTGATAAGAAGAAACATACTAAGTATCAGGGCAAATAGAAAACATAGAAAATAAGGCGGATGAATTTCATCCGCCTTAAAAATCCTGAAAGAAAATCTTAAATGAAGCATATAATATTTGTATCGATTAAACTGTAAGGGCGATTTATGAATGATTAACTGAAATAATCAGCGCTTAACGTATTCATATACCGCCCGTATTGTTTAACATGGACAGAATCGTAGGGGGTGAATATAATGAACAAGGATGATTTTCTGGATTATTTAAAGAAATTTAGTGACGATTTTGATTTGTACTTAATAGGACGAGCATACGACCTGGCAGAGAAAGCTCATGCAGGTCAGTTCAGAAAATCCGGGGAGAATTATTTTATTCATCCTATTGAAGTTGCCAAAATTCTTGCTGAAATGGAAATGGATTCGCAGACGATAGCTGCCGGACTTATGCACGATGTTGTAGAAGATACTGATTATACTTTGGAAGATATCGAGCAGTATTTCGGTGAGGATATAGCTCTGTTGGTGGACGGAGTTACCAAGCTGGGCAGCATTATCAAATTTGAAAGCAAGGAAGAACGTCAGGCGGAGAATCTCAGAAAGATGTTTCTGGCTATGACAAAGGACATCAGGGTGCTCATAATCAAGCTTGCGGACAGATTGCACAATATGAGAACCATAAACTTTATGACTGATGCCAAAATCGTAGAAAAATGTCATGAAACTCTTGATATTTATGCGCCTTTGGCTGACAGGCTCGGTATTTCAAAGATAAAATTTGAATTAGAGGACCTTGCGCTAAAAGCGCTTGAACCGGAAACCTATTATAGCCTCGTAACCGGCGTAAGAATGAGAAAATATACTCAGGATGGATATATTGACAAGGTCATTGCCGAGCTCAGACCTCACATAGACGAGCTGAAAATAGACTATGATATATATGGCAGATATAAGCATTATTACAGCATTTATAAAAAAATGAAAAAAGGAAAAACTCTCGATGAGATTTTCGATCTGGCAGCAATCCGTGTCATAGTTGATACAGTAAAAGACTGTTACAGCGTTTTGGGAATAGTGCATACGTTGTGGAAGCCTATACCTGGCAGATTTAAAGATTATATCGCTATGCCTAAGCCGAATATGTATCAGTCAATACATTCGACTTTGATAAGCAAATACGGCCCGCCTTTTGAGGTTCAGATAAGAACAAAGGAGATGCACAAGGTCGCTGAATATGGTATTGCGGCGCATTGGAAATACAAAGAGGGTACAAAAGAAAATAATGAAGAAAATGAAAAGAAATTGGCATGGCTGAGACAGACTATAGAGCTTCAGAAGGAAATGAATGACCCGAAGGAGTTTATGGAGTCTCTGAAAGTGGATTTGTTTTCAAATCAGGTATTTGTATTTACGCCGAAAGGAGCGGTTGTTGAGCTTCCGGCAGGCAGCACGCCTCTGGATTTTGCATTTAAAATCCATACTGAGGTAGGAATAAAATGCGTCGGCGCTAAGGTCAACGGAAAAATGGTTCCTTTGGATTACGTGCTTGAAAATGGCAATGTTGTCGAGGTTGTCACTAGCCCGAACAGCAAGGGCCCGGGCTCTGACTGGCTCAACATAGTAAAGACTACTCAGGCAAAAACCAAGATAAGACAGTGGTTTAGAAAAGAAAACCGTACTGAGAATATAGAAAAAGGAAGAGCTGCTATTGAAAAAGCGGCGAAAAGAAAAATATATGATGCCAAGCAGCTTTTAAAACCTGCCTGGCTTGCAAGCGTCTGTAAGTCGTATAAATTCCCGACGCTCGACGACCTGTATGTAGCTGTGGGATATGGCGGAGTGCCGGCGATGAAGGTTGTAAATCTTCTCGAAGATATGTATATAAAGGCTGAAAAAGAGGAGATGAAACGTCAGCAGCAGGAGATGAGTGCGGCTGATTTTGAGAAGAACAAGCATGAAGAGGAGAAAACCCCACAAAGCCGTCATAATAAGAAGGATGCGACCGGTGTCCACGTAAAAGGTATAGACGGGCTTATGATAAAATTCGCAAAATGCTGCACACCTGTACCGGGCGATGATATCATAGGATATATAACCAAGGGAAGAGGAATTTCGGTTCATCGAAAGGATTGCGCAAATATGCTCGCAGTTCCGGAAGAGGAAAAAGGCAGACTCATCGAAGTTGAATGGGATGAGGGAGCAATGACTGCTCATTCATTTGAAGCGGATATCTTTGTAATTGCGTCTGACAGAAAGGGGCTGCTGCTTGATATATCAAAAGCTATGCAGGAAATAGACGTTGACGTGAGAGGTATGCAGGTTAAGACAACCAAGGACAAGAAAGCTATGTTC
>CAVIBE010000130.1:0-3525 GCA_963640885.1 Oscillospiraceae bacterium
CTTGAAACCTGAAGAATTTAGTCAAATTGTGAAATTTTAATTGATTTTATTCTTAGATTATGATAAGGTACTAATGTTAATTACATGGGAGGAGGTGCAATTAATAAATGAAGATTTTTTTGATGGTTATTCTTGCTATTGCAAGTATTGCATTAATAGCTAGTATACTTCTTCAGTCCGGAAACAGTGCCGGTCTTTCCGGTTCTATCGGCGGCGGTGCAGAGCAGATTTTCGGAAAAAGAAAAGCCAGAGGCTATGATGCTGTTCTGGAAAAGATTACCACGACGTGCGCAGTATTATTCATTCTTATTTCTATCGTTCTTGTAATTCTTGAATAAGAGAGCTTAAACTTTAAGAATAAGAGTTTATAAGACTGAGTATTGATATTTTCTAACATTTACTACATTTTTTTAGGAGGTTTTTTCAAAATGGAGATCTTATGGTTGGCTCCGGTGGCTGCAGCGATTGGTCTTATTGTAGCATTCGCTCTGGCTTCCTGGATCAAGAAACAAAACGAGGGAACTGACAGGATGAAGGAAATCGCTTCATATATCAGAGAAGGCGCTATGGCATTCCTCAAGAGAGAATACAAAACAATGATAATCGTAATTATTGTTTTATTCATCTTAATTGGTGTTGCTATCAGCTGGACAACTGCTATTCTCTATGTAATAGGCGCTTTACTTTCAGTATTAGCCGGTTACTTCGGAATGAACGTTGCAACAAGAGGTAACGTAAGAACAGCAAATGCAGCTCAAGAAAGCGGTATGACAAAAGCTCTTGCTATAGCTTTCCGTTCAGGTGCTGTAATGGGTCTGTGCGTATCAGGTCTCGGACTTTTAGGCCTTGGTATCGTTATCTGTGTATTAGATCTTGCGACTGTAATTCAGTGCGTAACAGGTTTTGGACTTGGTGCTTCTTCAATGGCTCTCTTCGGTCGTGTAGGCGGCGGTATCTATACAAAAGCTGCTGACGTAGGCGCTGACCTTGTAGGTAAGGTTGAAGCTGGTATCCCTGAAGACGATCCGAGAAACCCTGCCGTTATCGCTGATAACGTAGGTGACAACGTTGGTGACGTTGCCGGAATGGGTTCCGACCTCTTCGAATCATATGTAGGTTCAATTATTTCTGCTATTACACTTGCTGCTGTAGCTGCTGCAAACACATCAACATATGGCGGAGCTTTCTCTGAAGCAACAGCTGCTATCTTCCCAATGATTCTCTCGGCTGTAGGTATCATTGCATCAGTTATCGGTATCCTCTGTGTAAGAGGTAAAGAAGGCGGAAATCCTGCTGCTGCTCTTAATGCAGGTACATATATTGCCGGCGTAATCGTAATCGTTGCAACACTTATCCTTTCAAATTGTATGCTCGGAAGCATGACATATGCTGTTGCTATCATTGCCGGTCTTATCGTAGGTATTGCAATAGGTAAAATCACTGAAGTTTATACATCAGGCGATTATAAATCAGTTAAAAAGATTGCAGACCAGTCACAGACAGGTGCTGCTACAACAATTATTTCCGGTCTTGGCGTAGGTATGCTTTCAACATTATGGCCTTTAGTATTCATCTGTGTTGGCGTTTATGTTGCATATCAGTGCGCTGGTCTTTATGGTATCGCTCTTGCTGCTGTAGGTATGCTTTCAACAACAGGTATGACTGTTGCTGTTGACGCTTATGGCCCTGTATCTGACAATGCCGGCGGTATCGCTGAAATGTCTGAACTTCCACACGAAGTCAGAGAAATTACTGATAAATTAGACGCAGTAGGTAATACTACAGCTGCTATAGGTAAAGGTTTTGCGATTGGTTCTGCTGCTCTTACAGCTCTTGCTTTATTCGCATCATATGCTTCAGTTGCTAAGCTTGAAGCAATCAGCCTCCTTGACCCGATCGTAATCATCGGATTATTCCTGGGCGCAATGCTTCCGTTCCTGTTCTCAGCTCTTACAATGAATTCTGTAGGTAAAGCTGCTAACCAGATGATTGAGGAAGTTAGAAGACAGTTCAGAACAATCCCTGGAATTATGGAAGGTGAAGCTAAACCTGAATATGCAAAATGCGTAGAAATTTCTACAGGTGCTGCATTAAAAGAAATGGTTGTTCCCGGTCTTATCGCTATCGTTGCTCCTCTGCTCGTTGGTTTTGTTCTCGGCGTTGAAGCTCTCGGCGGTATGCTCGCAGGCGCACTTTCAGCCGGCGTACTCTTAGCTATCATGATGGCTAATGCAGGCGGTGCTTGGGATAATGCTAAGAAATATATTGAAGGTGGAGCTTATGGCGGAAAAGGTTCAGACACTCACAAGGCTGCTGTTGTAGGTGACACAGTTGGTGACCCGTTCAAAGACACATCCGGTCCTTCTATCAATATCTTAATTAAGCTTATGACAATCGTTGCAGTAGTATTTGCACCTGTATTCGTTGCAGTTGGCGGAATATTATAGTAAATGATTGAATCGGGCGGCCTGAGGGTCGCCCTTTTTTTAACGATTCGGGGTTGTAATGTGGTGAAGGATTTTTTGGTTGGAACGGTTCGTAGCCGCCCCGGAAATCCTGTTTGAGGCTCAGCGCCGTAGGGAACGTACCTATGCTTGAGTGTCGTTTCGTTTGAAATGTCGGCAGGGCGGCATCCGCCGTCCGTTACATAAAGAAATAAAATGGAGAAGTAAATGAAAGAAAGTATTATAGAAATTTTAGCGGAGGTACTCTATAAACCAATGGATGAAAAAGAGCTGGTTGAGGCTTTAGGATTGAAAAATACCGAGGTCGGACCATTTCTGGCGGAGTTAGACCAGCTTGAGGAAAGCGGAATTGTATACAAGACTAAAAAGAAAAGATATGTTTTGCCTGAAAAGGTAGGACTTGTTCCCGGAAAACTGATGCGAAGCAAAAAATCTTTCGGATTTGTAATTCCTCTCAAAGACAATGATAAAAAAGGCGATATTTTCATCCCGGAATCGGGGATGATGGGAGCCATGAACGGCGATATTGTGATGGTTTCGATAACTGAGCGGCGGCTAGCTGAGGGTAAAGCGGGAAGCTGTGAAGGCGAGATAAAAAAGATTCTCTCAAGAGGCTCGTATAAATTTGCGGGAATTTTTGAGGGCAACAGAAAATATGGTTTTGTTACCGAAACCGGCGCAGGAGAAGACTTTTTTATTTCAAAAGCCAACATTGGCAAGGCGAAAGACGGCGACCGGGTTGTAATTAAGGTTACAAAATGGCCGGAGAAGGGAAGAAAGGCCGAAGGAAAGATAGTGGAAATTTTAGGCGGACGCGGCGATTCGGCAGCGCTTCTGGAAAGTCTGGTTTTTCAGCATGGAATACGAAGTGAATTTCCGGACAAGGTCATCAGGGAGGCGGAGGAGCTTTCTGAGGAAATTCCGGCTGATGAGATTGCACGCAGAAGGGATTTAAGGGATAAAACCATAGTCACAATTGACGGAGCTTCGGCTAAGGATTTGGACGATGCCGTCTCGGTGGAAAAACTCGACAACGGCAATTATCTCCTCGGTGTTCATA
>CAVIBE010000131.1:0-2288 GCA_963640885.1 Oscillospiraceae bacterium
GTTCAGAGTAACCTCATCGACTTCAAAAATTCCATTTTTGCCGCCGGCTTCAATCGCCATGTTTGCCATACAAAGTCTGTCGTCCATCGAAAGATATTTAAGTCCTTCGCCGGTAAATTCCATAGACTTATATCTCGCACCCTCAACGCCGATCATACCTATTATCGTAAGTATAACATCTTTTCCGCTTACAAAGGGATTCGGTTTTCCTATAATTTCAAATTTTATTGCCGACGGAACTTTAAACCACGCCTGACCGCTGTACATTCCAGCCGCCATATCGGTTGAGCCGACGCCTGTTGAAAACGCGCCGAGAGCGCCATATGTACAAGTGTGGCTATCTGCGCCGATTATGATTTCTCCAGGAGCTACGAGACCCTGCTCCGGAAGAAGCGCATGTTCAATGCCTACTTTTCCTACATCGAAAAAGTTGACAATTCCGTATTTTTGCGCAAATTCCTTTGAACGCTTTACGAGCGTAGCGGAATTTATGTCTTTTGCCGGTGTAAAATGGTCCATTACAAAAGCAATCTTTTCCTTGCTGAAAATGCTGTCAAATCCGGCTTTTTCAAATTCATTTATAGCTACAGGTGAAGTTACATCGTTACCAAGAACAAAATCAAGGTCAACTCTTATCAGTTCTCCGGCTTTTACAGAATCTCTTCCGCCGTGAGCGGCAATGATTTTCTGCGTCATTGTCATTCCCATACTATTCAACACCTCTCTTTTCCATCTCATAAACCAGCTTGTTTATGCCATTTACATAGGCTTTTATGCTGGCTTCTATAACATCAAGACTGATTCCCGTTCCGATAACGGTTATGTCGTCCATCCTGAGTCTTACCGCAACGTCGCCCTGCGCGTCGATACCTTCGGTAACAGCCTGAATTTCATACTGCTGAAGCTCAGGATAAATTCCGGTAATATCATCTACGGCAGCAAATGCCGCCTCTACCTGACCGTCTCCGATAGCCGCACATTTGCGGTAACCGCCGTCCCATTCGAGAGCTACGGTCGAGGTTGCTCCCACTTCGGTCGCACTGTTTACTGCAAAATATTTAAGCTTGTATTTTTCATCAAAGCCTGCTGAAGCTTTTCCTACCAAAGCCTCTATGTCTCTGTCAGATACAACTTTTTTTCTGTCAGCCAGCTCTTTGAATTTCTCGAAAATTTCGTTTGTCTGTTCCTGTTCAAGCTCGATTCCGAGATATTTAAGTCTGTCAACAAAGGCGTGTCTGCCCGAATGTTTGCCCAAAACCATCGCATTTGACGGGATTCCAACGTCCTCCGGTGTCATTATTTCGTAAGTTTCTCTGTTAGCCAAAACTCCGTGCTGATGTACGCCGGATTCGTGCGCAAAAGCGTTCCTGCCGACGATAGGCTTTGTGGGCGCTGTTCTTACCGCGATTATGCTGCTGAGCAGCTTGCTTGTTCTGTAAATCTGTTTAGTGTCTATGTTTGTATGCGCATTAAAACAGTCTTTTCTGGTCTTTAACGCCATTACGATTTCTTCAAGCGCAGCATTTCCTGCTCTCTCGCCGATGCCATTGATCGTACATTCCACCTGAGTAGCTCCGCCTCTTATCGCTGCCAGCGTATTCGCAACCGCCAGCCCGAGATCATTATGATTGTGAGTCGAAAGCGCCACATCGTCTATACCTTTTACAGTCTGTCTCAGGTGAATCATCAGATCATACATTTCCTGAGGTGTCGTATATCCCACAGTATCGGGTATATTTATGGTAGTAGCTCCGTTGGCAATAGCAGTCTCAACAACCTTTGAAAGGAAATACTTGTCGCTTCGTGTAGCGTCCTCAGCCGAAAATTCTATATCATCACAATAGTGTTTCGCATATTTTACCATCTCAGCTGTTTTTGCGAGCACCGCTTCCGGCGTCATTTGCAGCTTATATTGCATATGCAGAGGGGATGTCGCTAAAAAAACGTGTATTCTCGGATTATTCGCAACTCTTACCGCTTCCCAAGCCGAATCTATATCTTTTTTTACAGCTCGGGCAAGGCTTGCCACTGTCGGTTTTTTAACTGTCTCAGCTATCGTTCTGACCGACTCAAAATCTCCCGGAGACGCTATTGCAAATCCGGCCTCTATAATATCCACATTCAGCTTTTCGAGCTGCTTTGCCATCTCTATCTTTTCATGAAGATTCATTGAACAACCGGGAGACTGCTCTCCGTCTCTCAGCGTTGTATCAAAAATCTTGACTTCACTTGACATAATACTCTCTCCTATTCAATATCTATTCTGCGCTCAAGACGGCTCCCTCGGA
>CAVIBE010000132.1:0-1354 GCA_963640885.1 Oscillospiraceae bacterium
CCAGTAAGCAGCTGTTAAATATAAATCTCCGCAGTCATTCTGTGGATAGTTCCAACCGATAGCATAAACGTCGCCTGCTTCTTTAGCAGCAATCTGTGTAGCTGTTGAGTCTGCATGATAGCAAACAACCTCAGCGCCTGCATTTATAAGCTGTTCAGCAGCTGTCTTTTCGATTTCAGCGTCGCCCCATGTTCCGATGTAAACAACTTTTACTTCGATGTCAGGATTTACAGCCTGAGCTCCGAGTGTGAAAGCATTGATACCGATCTGTACTTCTGTATAAGGGTGAGCAGCAACATAACCTACAATACCATTTTCAGCTACAGCAGCAGCAGCCATACCTGTTAAGTATCTTGCCTGCTCCATTGAACCGAACCAGTTGTCAAAGTTTGTATCATTCATCTTGTTTCCTGAGAAATGTAAGAATGTTACGTCA
The DNA here is from genome assembly GCA_963640885.1 of Oscillospiraceae bacterium. GTDB lineage: Bacteria > Bacillota > Clostridia > Peptostreptococcales > Anaerovoracaceae > UBA1739. The sequence continues at coordinate 437 of CAVIBE010000132.1, forward strand.
TCATAATCTCCTGAATTTGCAAGAGCTTCGAGAGCGTCCATGTAACCGTATGAGCATCCAACGATGATGTTGCATCCCTGGTCGATCATGTTTACAGCAGCATCTGTAGCAGCTGAAACGTCGCCGTCATTTACGTTTTCAACGAAAAGGAAATCCTGCATCTGATCACCGAAATGGTCTTTTGCAGCAACTGCGCCTTCATACATTGACTGTGTGAATCCGCCGTCATTGATAGCACCGATGAAGATGTAACCTACTTTGTAAGCAGCATCAGAAGTTGTTGCTTCGTCTTCGCTTGAACCGCAGCCGGTAACGAGTGTTGCCATAGCCAGAACCAAAGCAAGTAAGATAGCTAATGTTTTTTTCATTTGTTTTCTTCCTCCCTACAACTAAAAATTACCTCATTGTTTTTTATATTTTCTATAACAGCGAGCGACTCGATTCGTATTCCCTGTTCGCGAAGAGCCTTTCCGCCGTTTTGAAAACCTTTTTCAATAACTATCCCTATTCCCGCAATAGATGCTCCTGATTCGCCTACCATCGCAACCAGACCCTTGGCCGCTTCCCCATTGGCAAGAAAATCATCTATGATAAGAACTCTGTCTGTGCTGTCAAGATACCGTTTGGATATTTTTGCGACATAATCTAAATCCTTTGTAAATGAATGAATCGTAACCTGATACACATCGTCATCCATATTTTTGTTCTCGTGTTTTTTTGCAAACACAACCGGCACTTTGAAATAACGCGCCGCCGAACAAGCAATTGCAATGCCTGATGCTTCTATTGTTACGATTTTAGTGATACCCTCATTCTTGAATTTACCGTAAAACTCCTTTCCTATCTCATCCAGAAGCTCTACGTCAATCTGGTGATTAAGAAAAGAATCCACTTTAACGATATTAGGCATTTTTACAG
>CAVIBE010000132.1:1364-5235 GCA_963640885.1 Oscillospiraceae bacterium
TTTTTACAGTTCCGTCTTTTAATATTCGCTGTTTTAATATTTCCATGATACCAATAATGATTATTATTACTACTAAGATATTTGCCTATAAAAAAATAAAAAATGGTGCAGGCAAGAGGACTCGAACCTCCATGAAATTGCTTTCACACGGACCTGAACCGTGCGCGTCTGCCAATTCCGCCATGCCTGCCCATACTTACTTGACCATTATACCACGATTTTTAGCAATGTAAAGAATTTTTGATTAATTTCAGAAAAATTTTGATAAAAAAATCAAATTTTAAATCTCTAGAGCGATTTTTCCTTATCATTAAGCGCGTTTTAGGGCTTAATGTTCGTGTTTTGAATCCCCTCCGCCTACATCGGCGGAGAAGATTCCTGATTCTATTTGTACTTTTCTGCGAGACGCCTTGCCACGAAAACCCCGCTTGCCGAAGCCTGCGAAAGAGAATGCGTCACGCCCGCTCCATCGCCCAGCGCATACAAGCCCTTAATTTTCGTTTCAAGATTGTTATCAACCTCAACATTTGAATTATAAAACTTGACCTCAACACCGTAAAGCAGCGTATCCTCGTTAGCCGTTCCCGGCGCAATCTTGTCTAAGGCATAAATCATTTCAATTATTGTATCCAGCTGCCTTTTAGGAATTACCAGACTCAAATCGCCCGGCGTCGCTTTGAGAGTCGGCCTCGTAAAGCACTTTTCCATTCGTCTCTCGCTGCTCCTGCGCCCTTTAACAAGATCGCCGAAACGCTGAAGCAAAACACCGCCGCCCAGCATATTTGAAAGGCGCGCTATAGATTCACCGTATTCGTTGCTGTTTCTGAACGGCTCAGTAAACCTGTTGCTTACCAGAAGCGCAAAATTCGTATTCTCCGTTCTCAGCGACGGATCTGCATAACTGTGACCGTTTACAGTAACGATTCCATTTGTATTTTCGGCAACAACCTCTCCATAAGGATTCATGCAGAAAGTTCTTACCATATCATTATACTGGTCGGTTTTATAAACGATTTTGCTCTCGTAAACCTCATCTGTTATATGCTTGAATATTTCTGCAGGCAGCTCAACCCTTACACCTATATCCACGCGATTGCTCATCGTCTTAATTCCCAGCTTCTCGCAGACCTTAGATATCCATTTTGAGCCGGAACGCCCGGTTGCCAGAACAACATCGTTTGCCTGATATTCTTCCTTTTCGGTTTTTACGATAAAGCCACCGTCCTCCAATGCCTCAACATCTCTAACATCTTCATTAAAATGTATATCGATTCTGTCCTTCGTATAATCATAGATTCTTTTGAGAATCTGCTTATTTCTGTCAGTTCCCAGATGTCTGACCTTTGCATCCAGAAGGTGCAGGTTATGTCTGAGCGCCATGGTTTTCAAATCGCTGTTTCCTGTCGAATACAACTTGGCGTCACTTCCGCCCATGCTGCACAAAACAGAATCCACATATTCCATAAGCTCTATAGCAGTCTCCTTTCCCACATAACGGTGAAGATCTCCGCCAAACTGAGTCGTTATATTGTATTTTCCGTCAGAAAGAGTCCCGGCTCCTCCATATCCGTTCATTATGCTGCAAGTCTTACAATTTATACATTTTCCGTCGTTTCTTGATTTTATAGGGCAAACTCTCTTTTCAAGCTCAGTTCCTTTATCAAGCACCAACACACTTGCCTTGTTCTCTATATTAGTAAGCTCATATGCCATAAAAACTCCGGCAGCCCCTGAGCCGACTACAACTATATCATATTTTTTCATAAGCAACCTCTTCTGTCAGTTAATTAGTATGCGCTATTCTACAGTTACACTTTTAGCAAGATTTTTAGGCTTATCAATATTGCAGCCTCTGAGCTTAGCAACATAATATGCCAAAAGCTGAAGCGGCACAACCGCAAGCACAGGCGTAACCTCGTCGGCACAATCCGGAATGTAAACCACATCATCAGCCTGCTTTTCGATAGCCTTGTTGCTTTCTTTCGCAATTCCGATTATATATGCGCCTCTTGCTTTAACCTCTTCTATGTTAGACAACATCTTTTCGTAAAGCTTATCCTGAGTAGCAAGCGCCACAACCAGAGTTCCTTGTTCCATCAGCGCAATTGTGCCATGTTTAAGCTCGCCGGCAGCAATCGCAAACGAGTTTATATAAGATATTTCTTTTAATTTCAACGAACCCTCATATGCAATTCCTACGTCTGAACCCCTGCCAATAAAGAATACGCTCTCCCTCTTATACTGTTTTTCCGCAATAGTTTCTATAACAGACTCATTTTTCAGGAAATTTTCCAGCTTATCAGGCAGCGCCTTTAATTCGCTGAGAATCGTTTTATAATATTCGTCCGATATGGAATTTTTCAGCTTTGCCATATAAAGAGCGATTAAATACATACAAATTATCTGCGTCGTATAAGCCTTTGTTGAAGCAACCGCAATTTCCGGCCCCGCCCATGTATAAAATACATCATCAGATTCTCTCGAAACAGAGCTGCCGACAACATTTACAACAGAAAGCACCCTTGCGCCCTTTTTCTTTGCTTCGCGCAGCGCTTCGAGCGTATCCAGAGTTTCGCCCGACTGGCTTACAGCGATAAATAAAGTATTTTCATCAACAAACGGGTCTCTGTATCTAAACTCAGACGCGATATCCACTTCAACCGGTATTCTCGCAAATTTTTCAATCGCATATTTGCCGACAAGTCCTGCATGATAAGCAGTTCCGCAAGCAACTATATATACTTTGTTTATGCTTTCAAGCTCTTCTTTTGTAAATTTGATTCCGTCAAGCACGATATTATCGTCAGCATCAAGTCTTCTTGTCAGAGTTTCAAAAATTCCTTTAGGCTGCTCATGGATTTCTTTAAGCATGAAATGCTCATAGCCCTCTTTTTCGGCAGCGGATTCATCCCATTCAACATGGAAAATCTCTCTTTTTACCGGCTTGTGGTCTTTGTCAAAAATATCAACTTTATCCTTTGTTATAACTACAGTTTCATCATTTTCAATAAGATAAATGTCTCTCGTATATTTGAGAAGCGCCGGTATATCTGAAGCGATAAAGTTGCCGTCTTTTCCAAGGCCTACAATTAAAGGCGCATTTTTTCTCACTGCGACAATCCTTTCCGGTTCATCCGCTGCTATAACCCCTATAGCATATGTCCCTTCCATCATGTCCTCAGCTTTATAGACCGCTTCGAGCAAATCGCCCTTATAAAAAACTCCGATAAGCTGAGCGATAACCTCCGTATCAGTTTTGGTTACAAACTTTATATTATGATTATCCTGAAGCCACTGCCTTAATTTTACGTAATTTTCTATTATTCCGTTGTGTACAACAGCAATATTTCCTTTGCTGCTGCAATGCGGATGCGCATTCTCGTCTGAAGGCTCTCCATGAGTAGCCCATCTCGTATGACCTATACCTATATGACTGTCAAATACTTCGCCGCCAATCATTTCTTCAAGCTTGTCAAGCCCGCCTTTGCGCTTTCTTACAGCCAGCCCGCCGTCTTTTAACACAGCTATTCCGGACGAGTCATATCCTCTGTATTCGAGTTTTTTCAGTCCATCGATTATAATGTCTTTCGCATTACTATCTCCTATATATCCTACAATTCCGCACATAAATACTTCCCTTTCTTTCGTTTTCAGATTTAACAGCCGAGAGACGCTTGGGCTATGAGAACTATCAAAACCAGGCAACTGTCAAACTCCGAAAAGTTATTTAAAAAACACCAGTCGCTTTGCAAATCGCCCGCAAAACGATTCCGTGCTTATCCCAGTCTGAGCTCAATCAATGCCGCCAAAGATGCTGCATATTCCGTTATCTCGTCTAAGTTGCTTCCCTCCAGCATTACCCTTACAAGAG
>CAVIBE010000132.1:5245-8491 GCA_963640885.1 Oscillospiraceae bacterium
GGTCTAATGAGAATCCTGCCGTCGCCTTTTATAAGCTTTTCAATTTCCTTTATTTCGTTGCTGATTACCGGATCAAGCATATATTTTTTCTTATTTTCGTTTTTAATTTTTGCATTTTTCAAAACCTGAGGATACATTTTCACTTCTTTAGCAAGCTCCTCGAGAGTTTTTCCTGAATCTCTTACTGCCTGCATCAGCTGCAATGCGCTGAGAATCCCGTCGCCTGTCGTAGTATGATTGAGAAATATTATATGACCCGACTGTTCGCCGCCTATAATTCCGCCGGTTTCAAGCATACTTTCGAGAACATATCTGTCTCCGACCTTAGTAGTTTCAACCTTTCCGCCAAATTTTTCAACGGCTTTATAAAGTCCTATATTACTCATTACAGTTACAGTCACAAGCCCGTCTTTAAGCTCCCCTTTTTCGTGAAGCGCTCTTGCATTTATATATATCAGCTTATCGCCATCGACAATATTTCCAGAAGCGTCCACCGCTATAAGCCTGTCGGCGTCTCCGTCAAAAGCAAGCCCGCAGTCAGCGCCCCAGCTTATAACCTCTTCCTGAAGTCTTTGCGGCTTAGTCGAACCGCAGTCTTCATTTATATTATATCCGTTAGGCTGATTTCCGATAACTCTGACTTTAGCGCCAAGCTCTTTGAACACTTTTTCAGCAACCTGATATGCCGCTCCGTTTGCGCAATCTAAAACAAGATTCATTCCCTCGAAATTCCCCTCGACAGTAGATTTAAGAAAATCGGCATATTTTTCAATCGCATCTTCATCAGCTTCGAGGCATTTTCCTATTCTTTCGCCGGATAATCTCGTACCTCTCATGCTGTCGCGCAAAATAAGGTCCTCGATTTCATCCTCGATTTCGTCATCCAGCTTAAAACCTTCTGAATTAAAAAACTTGATTCCGTTATACTCAAAAGGATTGTGCGAAGCTGAAATCACAACTCCGGCATTTGCTCCATATCTTTTAACAAGATATGCTATTGCAGGCGTCGGAAGAATCCCTACTTTTATGACATTTGCGCCCATGGCCATAATTCCTGCCGAAAGCGCATCCTGAAGCATATCTCCCGAAACCCTTGTATCCATGCCTATTATTACAGTCGGACGCTCTTCCTCTCTTGCGAGCACATATGCGCCAGCTTTTCCAAGGTTAAACGCCAGCTCAGGCGTAAGTTCGGAATTAGCTACACCCCTGACTCCGTCTGTACCAAACAATCTTCCCATTTTATTCCTCCTGCTCTGTGTCGTCACTGCTTACTTTTATATCTACTTCAATCGTTACTGTATTTTTCGTACTATCCGCAATACTTGCACCCGAGCCATCGGCAAGAGAAATTCCCGAAGGCAGAGTTACGGTCAGCTTTTCTTTAGTAGTTTCAGTGATATTTGAAATATCCACAGCCTCCGCATTAAGCGAGCTGAGTTTTGCGATAGTGTCAGCCTTGCCTTTGACCTTGATAGTCACACTGTCCGGCACATCGACAGTCACGCCTTCTGGCGCAGTTCCGACAGTATTTATGTTCACTTTTACTTCCTTTGTCGTAGTCGCATAAGCCTCGACAGCTACTGCCTGATCTAAAATTTCAACACCGTCAACAGCATTTCCCTCTTTATCTACAGCAATAAGCGAAACATTTTGAGCATAGCTGGTTACTCCCTGCTTTACTTTAAGTATGCCGACTACGGAATCGACCTTTGCAACATAGGTGCTCGGTCCTTTGATTTCAACCTTATCAAGGCTTACAGACGAAACCTCAATACCGTCAGTACCATCTGTTCCGCCGTCCGTTATGATTTCAACATCTTTTTCCGCCGTAACAATTTTGTCTACGACAACTACCAGGTTTCCGTCTTTAACTGTAGCTTCTGTAACATTTTCGGGCGCTGTCACGCTTATAGTTACCTGATTTTCACCCTCTACGCAGTCCGCAAGATCCAATCTCGCAGAAAGTTTAGACGCATTTATCTTGTATATGTCGTTCCTTCTGCCTTTCACAACAGCCGTCACCGTGTCGTCAAATTCAGTGAGCACTACCAGATTCTCCTGATCCAGAACGTCCAGCCCTGATACCGTAAGAGGCACGCCCGTCAGGGTCTTCTCCGTTTCCGGATTTACCTCACCTATAACATATGCCCACAAAGCTATTGCCAAAACCACGGCAAGAATCAGGTTCAAAGTTTTTACGCTTCGGCGCTTCTTCGATAATTCTTTTTTATTTCCAAAAAACTTCAATTTCTTATCAGTCATTAGACTTCCCCCTCATGCGTTCGAGAAGAGGCTTGAAAAAGAATCTTCTGCTGTCGTCTTCATTCATAAATACGCTTTTTATTACTTTTTCCATTGATAGAGCGTCCATAAAACGCGAGATTTTCCCGTTTGTAGCTACAGACATTGCGCCTGTTTCCTCGGATACTATAAGAGCAATCGCATCGCTCGTCTCGGTAACTCCGATTCCGGCTCTGTGTCTTGTTCCAAGCTCAGAGCTGAGATTGTTGTTTGAAGTAAGCGGGAGCACACAGCCTGCCGCGATTATTTTATTTTCTCTTATTATTGCAGCTCCGTCATGCAGCGGCGCTCCAAGGTAAAATATATTCATCAAAAGTTCTTTTGTTATATCCGCATCCAATTTGGTTCCTGATTCTACCACATCGCCGAGCACGGTAGCTCTTTCAAGGATTATAAGCGCTCCTACCTTGTTTCTCGAAAAATATCTGAGCGCATACATTATGTTTCCCGTTATAATATCTGTTGTTTCCTTGTCATTTTCCGAAAATGGCCGAATAAGAAATCTTCCTCTGCCCAGATGCTGAAGTCCGCGCCTGATTTCAGGCTGGAATATGACGATAAGCGCAACAGCACCGGCTTTTAGTATACCTTCCAAAATCCAGTTTACGGTATAAAGCTGTAATACATTGCTTACAACTGTTGCTACAAGCAACACAATAAGACCCTTTAAAAGCTGTACAGCTCGGGTCTCCTGAATAAATTCTAATACTTTATATATAGCAAAGGCAATGATGGCTATATCTAAGAAGTCAATCCATCTTACCTGAGATATCATTGTGGTCAGAAAATCTGCCATTCTTTCTCCCTGCCTTTAATAAGTGAATTGTGCAAAAAACAGGGCGGCCGCATTGCGCCGCCCATATTTATTATATTAATAATTAGGCTCTAATAAACCATATTTATCGTCGCTTCTCTTGTAAACCACGTTTACAGCCTCTGTAT
>CAVIBE010000133.1:0-1397 GCA_963640885.1 Oscillospiraceae bacterium
TATGCGGAAGTGGCTCAGGGGTAGAGCATCGCCTTGCCAAGGCGAGGGTCGCGAGTTCGAATCTCGTCTTCCGCTCCATATTTATTTTAATAAAAAACGAATTGCATATGCAATTCGTTTTTTATTGCCTCAAGAACCATTTTCAATGATCTTGTTATCAATTTGGTGAAAATCCAAAACTTGCCGTCATGGTAGCATCAAAATCCGGATAAATCTCTAATACGTCAAATTCCTCATCGCTCATCTGCGTAAGCTTCATTACCAAAGTCCCATCACATTCTGCATCAGCAGGCTAATGGTCGTAATACCTATCCAGCAACAGGCTCCTAACAGCAGGGGTTTGCCACCGCTCTTTATCAACTTGACCAGCTTGCTGTTCAGTCCGATTGCCGCCATGGCCATGATGATCAAGAACTTGCTCAGTTCTTTCAGTGGTTGGAATACTGCCGCCGATACTCCGAATGATGTGCAAAGGGTAGTGACCACAGATGCGCAAATAAACCAGAGAATGAACATGGGAAAGGCATTTTTAAGTCGGAAGCCCCCCTGTTCCTTTCCTGCCTTCTTCGCCTGCATCAGTGAGAGCGCCAGTGTAATGGGAATAATAGCCAGCGTGCGGGTTAGCTTGACAGTTACAGCCTTGTCCAGCGTCTGACTTCCCAGATTCCACATGCTGTCCCACGTGGAGGCTGCCGCCGTGACAGAGGACGTATCGTTAACTGCGGTCCCCACAAAGATGCCGAACGCCTCGCCCGAGGTGGCGTCAAAGCCGATGGCTCGCCCTAGTAACGGGAACAACAGCGCTGCCAGTACATTGAAAAAGAAAATTACTGAAATAGACTGAGCAACTTTTTCATCATCCGCATGGATAACCGGCGCTGCGGCAGCAATAGCGCTGCCACCACAAATGGAGGATCCAACTCCAATCAGTGTGCTGGTATCACCATCGATATGCAGCAGTTTATGCAATGCAAATGCCACAAGCAGAGAGGTCGTTATGGTACATACAATGATAGGTAAGGACTGTTTCCCGGTTTGCAATACGACATTTAGGTTCAATCCAAAACCCAGCAACACCACAGCGGCTTGGAGGATTTTCTTGGAGGTAAAGCCTATACCCGGCTTAAAGATTGCTCCCGGCGTCCAAAACAGGACAATGACCATGCCCGCGAGAATGGAAAACACCGGACCGCCGATGACCGGCACCAGCTTGCCCAATAACCACGAAGGAATGGCGATAATTAGACATACCGCGATCCCCGGCATGTTTTTCTTAATGAATTGCATAATAGAAGACTCCTTTTTCAACGATGGTCACATTTTTGACACTGGATCATGGGCGTATCACCTTCATCTTTATAGAACACTCCTGCCCATTGACAAATGCTCTGTAAGAT
>CAVIBE010000133.1:1407-2677 GCA_963640885.1 Oscillospiraceae bacterium
GAAGCGCCCTTATCCGTCAGAGAGTATTCGACGCGAGGCGGGATTTCATCGTAGGACCTTCGCGCCACGATGCCGTTTGCGATAAGCCCTTTCAGCGTGGAAGCCAGCACCGCATCGGTGATGTTGCCCATCTCCCGACGCAGCTCGCTGTACCTCAGCGTACCCAGCGCCGCCAGCACGCAGATGATGCGGGAATTCCACTTTCCTCCGAACATTTCCATGCCATATTCCAACGGACAGCGAATGTCTTTTTCCAGTTTTCTTTGATACATAGCTTCATACCTCGCTTTTGACTTTTCTATAATTATAGCGGGATATATTGATTACAGCAAGTTACTATGAAATTTATGAGCGGACGTATTCGGGCGCCCGCTCATTGCTTTTACAGTTCTTTTTTGTTGTCTGCGCCGGGAGTAGTGACGATGACTCTCTCCGGAGCGATGATGAGCGCACCCTTTGCCGTGACCGCGCCGTTGAACATCTTCTCTACCATGGCCTTAAAGGTTTTGACGACCTCGCCATCAGTGACATACTGAGCCGTACCCTTGATCTGATAGCCCTCCAGATTCTGGGCATCATAGACGGAGATGGCGATTTTGCCTTTGTTCGCTGCGATGTTCTTCAGAGTCGTATCCAGAAACACATCGCCAACCACCAGCTTGCCGTCCGAGGTCACATCCTTGAATGCAACAGGTACCACATTCGGTTCTCCGTTGGCGCAGGTAGCCAGATCCCACATTCCGTTTTTCAGCAGCTTAACAACATTTTCATTCAGCATAACAATTTCCTCCTACTTGTATCGTGAACCTTACGGCTCATTCGTTGTGCTTATCATATAGCAGATACAACGAACGCGGAAGATATTGGTTGATTTATTAGTTACTCATATATTTCATAGTATCGCCAAAATGAAGTTCAGTTTGGATATTCAAACGGACTGCCAGCGTTCCGGTTTCAAATACAAAACGCAGCATAAAGGGGGACAATCTTTTTATTGTCCTCAAAGGCAAAGTTTTTGGTTGAAAGCTTGATAGCATAAGCCGGTTTATAGGTATCCATATAGATTTTTAAGCTCTTGGCCTTGGTATTATCAGCAGATTTTACCTCAACCGGAATAAGCTTTCCCTCGCGCTGAATAATAAAATCAATTTCCGCGCTGTGATTTGACTCCCAATAATATGTGCGATAACCATTAATTGCAAGCTGGACATTGACGTAATTCTCAGCCATACCGCCCTTGAAATCGTTAATTTCCTCGACCATATAGAGA
>CAVIBE010000133.1:2687-24068 GCA_963640885.1 Oscillospiraceae bacterium
ATATAGAGAATATCATTGGCAGCTAAATCCTTCTTGGCACAAAGCAACCCCAAATCAGACACATAAATTTTGAAAGAGTCAATATCACGGTAGTTTTCAAGCGGCTTTTTAATTTGTTCCACCTTGTAGACCTGCGAAACAATACCGGACAGACAAAGCCATTCGATTGCATTTTCAAATTCGGAAGCCCGGCCGCCTTTCTTAATCAGCTTATATTGAAATCGAGTATTCTTCTTTGACAGCTGCACGGTAATATTGTCGTATACAAGCCGGGTTTTCTTGATTTCATTCACGTTATTATACTTACTCATATCATTGAGATAGCTGACGAGTATCATATCCTGCGTATGGCGAACAAGTATATAATCATTTGTTTCAGCAAACTGCATCACGCACTCAGGCATACCACCTACCACAAGATACTGACGGTAAATCCTCATTGCAGCATCGTGCAGCGCAGACGGCAACGGCGTATCTGTATCGAAACACTTTTTTATCTGCTCCACTAAATCATCTTCACCGAGAGCTAGCATAAACTCCTCCATATCCATAGGATGAAGCGTTTTCATATCGACCTTTCCGACAGGAAAAGAGAATTGCGCTCTCCCAACCGCAACGCCAAGCAAGCTGCCAAGGGCAATGATGTGATAATCCGGAGCGTCCTCGCAAAAATATTTAAGCGAAGTCAGCGCCCTTTCGCAAAGCTGCACCTCATCGAATACTATCAGCGTTTTTTCCCTGACGATGGTCTGACCTGCTATATGTGACAAAATCGGTATCAGATAATCGGGTTCAATGTTTTCTGCAAAGGTTTCATTCAGTTTTGGATTGGTTTCAAAGTTGAAGTATGCTACATTTTCATAGTGGGTGCGCCCGAACTCCAAAACGGAATAAGTCTTTCCGACCTGCCTTGCGCCCTGTAAAATAAGGGGTTTGCGATATTCGTTTTCTTTCCAAGCCTCCAAGAATCCCATAATTTTCCTATACATAATCATTCCTCCACTCGGTAATGAATGTAGTATAGCAAATATTCATGTAAAAAACAATGAATTTTATTTTGATTTTTACGCTAAACCACATGAATGTTTTCGATAATTCCGCGCAAAATTACATGAATATCATATTGCTCACGACAGTTTTCAGCAACGACACGCAGTCGCCACACAGACAAAAAACGACCAGCAACAGAAGTTACTGGTCGATATAGTCCATCTCAAGCATGGAAATTTTATTTTTCACTGCCCACTTGACAGGCAGCACTTCACAGCATAGGCGTTATAGGCGTTTCCGCTCTTATGCTTTATATGTTGTGAGTCCGTCTTTGATGGTTTCTGCAATAGTTACATTGTGAATTTCGTGCGGATCGATTTCAAACAAGTTCTGGCTAAACACTGTCAGGTCAGCATATTTACCAACTTCAATTGAGCCAAGAACATCCTCTCTACGCATCTGGTAAGCATTATTGATGGTATATCCCAGGATTACATCTTCAACGCTTATACACTCATCCGCATCGTGAACAAATCCACCCTTATCGCCTACATGACATCTTGTAACGAGCGTCTCCATGTTAGGCATAACCGGGAATGTTGTAGGATCTGTCGGGAAGTCAGAACCGAATCCCACCTTTGCGCCGCCATCCATAATTGACTTAACCGGATAAGCCTTAGCCTCCGTAAACTCAGCAGCAAACGCATCCTGTTCTTCATTAGCGGCTGCAATCCAGCATCCTGTGGTATTTGAGAATACGTCATACTTGCCAAACAGCTCGATGTCTTTTGGATAAACGTATGAAGAATGCGAACAAATAATTCGAATGTCGCCAAAACCTTTCCCTCTAACGATGCCAGCTGCTTCCAAAACACCGTGGATTGCATCCGAACCAATCGCATGAACGTTGACATCGATTCCAGCCTTAGCGCAAGCCTCAAACTTCTCAGCCAAATCTTCAACCGCAATGATCGGCTTAACTACACTTCCGTTAGGATAAGGATTAGGAATAGCAGCCGATACATTTTCTAAAGTTCCATCATTAAAGAGCTTATGGAAGGTGCAGAAGTAGCGGTCATTAGCAAACTTCTTGCTGAACTCGACAGTATCATTTAATGCCTTTTCATAAAAGCCGGTAGCTGCTGCATATCCGCAAAAGTTAAGTCTTATCGGAGTTTCATCCTTATCGAATAATTCCTTCACCTTATTACCATCCATAAGAGGCTTCATGAAGCTTATTCCGCAGCAGTCTACCATTGAAGTGATACCATTTGCAGCACTCTGTACCATGAAATTGCCGAAAGCTTTGATTGCGACCTCATCATCAAAATATTTCGCTGCGCTCATAACTACATCCACTGAAGCTACTTCCTTAACAAAGCCTGTCAGTTCGCCTTCAGCGTCGCGCTGATATATAACGCCGCCTGCCGGGTCAATATCAGGTGTATCCCTGGTGATGCCTGCAACCTCAAGAGCCTTGGAGTTGCACCATACGGTATGAAGACTTGCTGAAAAAATCGCAACCGGCTTATCTGCACATATTGCATCTAAATCCTTCTTGTGAGGACCCATCTCGCCGAATGCGGTATCAGCCCAACCCATACCTGCATATGCAGGCTTATCTGGATTATCCTTGATAAACTTCGTTATAGTTGCAATCATCTCATCTATGGACATACCGTTCAATACAGGCAGCCCCTCGAACATGTTTGCTACGAAGAAATGCACATGCCCGTCGATAATCCCTGGTGTAACAAGCTTTCCGCCTAAATCTTCTGCGATCGAGCCATCGCCACCAGCGAATTCAATCGCGCCCTCTGTGCTGCCAACATACGCAATTTTGTTGCCCTCGAGAACAACAGCTTCCGCCCAAGGTTGGCTTTTGTTTGCAGTAAAAAATTTGCCATTTGTTAAAACTCTTTTTCTCATTTTCTTTCATCCTTTCTTTTTATATTGCCTAACGTTACTTTAAGCTGTATACCTCTCTGCCTTCAAAATAGACTTTCTCAACCTTACCTTCGTGAATTTTGTCTTTTTCACAACTTGAAATGTCTTTGTCGATGAAGATGAAATCAGCATACTTTCCTACTTCTATTGACCCTCTTTCATTTTCAAAATCAAACTGTTTTGCGCCATTGATTGTAAGAACATCAAACATCTCTTCAACAGTCAAATATTCATCTTCTGCCATTCGTTCTGTTTCCATGTCTGCTAATGTACCATTTACTCCTATTTCGATAATGCCGCATATATCAGCAGGCGCGCCATCACTTGCAGGATAATCTGTTGAAGAAGTCATTACAATACCTCTATCAAGTAACGATTTCATAGGATATCCTTGCTTATACAAATCAATATCCATAAGTTGTTCAGCAATTAACTCGTTGGAACCGGCCACATCATATCTCCAACATACATTAGTAGCACTGTAAATATTATGCTCTGCCATTTTATCTTTAATATCTTCTGTGATATGCCTTGAATGTCCAAGTCCGTTATGAACTCCGCTTGCAGCCGTACTTTCTGCATTTATAAATGCCTCAACAACTTGAGTTGTAGCGCCATCGCCGGAAGCATGGACATGTACTGATACGCCTTTTTCATTTGCTTTTTTCACCAGTTCGTTCATTTTATCAGTATCCCATACCTGATTGCCATGGCTGCCATCTACATATGGCTCAATCATCCAACCGGTTTTTACTTCTACAGCGCCGCCATCAGCAAAAAGTTTTATATTATTAGCTTTAAAATGTTCTGAATTATATTTTTCCATATATTCAGCTGCTTTTGATACGCTTTCATCTATATCTGCATATGGATCAATTTTATATGCAGCTCTGCAATTAAATGTCAGACCATTTTCTTCATCTTCCTGTTTTATCCCTTCATAAGTCTCAGCGCCCAACATATTTGTATATGCATCAAAATAATTAGTATAGCCGTATGAATGAAGCAAATCCGCCGCTTCTGCTATAGCGCTGCGAGACTCTTCTACAGTTAAGATCTGATTTTCTGCAACTATTTTTTCAACAGCATAATTAACTGCAACATCAGAAACCAGGCCTAAAAACTCACCGTTTTCATCTTTTGCAAATGTACCGCCTTCAATAACAGTATCCTTGTCATATCCTGCCGTTTCAAATCCTTTAGTATTCATAAACGCATTGTGACCGACATTATCCATCATTAATATAACTTTGTCACTGCAAATTTCATCAAGAGCTTCCCTCATATTATATGTGAATTTTAAAGTCTGCATCTCACCGCCGGTTTCCCAGCCCTGTACAAAATATGCACTCTTATCCGGATATGCCTCAACTTGTTCTTTCATGTTCGCTAAAATTTCATCAGGAGTGCTTCCTCCTACAATAGCGCCAATTTCATTTATCTCTGCAGCCATAATATAATGTCCGTGACCTTCAGTTGCGCCAGCCATAACGATGCCTTTGTCGCGATAGTCAATTACTTCTGTTGTGCCTTCCTTTATGTATGACTCAACACCGTCTGCCGAACCAACATAGACATACTTGCCATCCTTGACAGCAAAAGCTTCGACATATTCCTGGCTCGAGTTTGATGTATATATCTTTCCATAAACAACTGTATCAGCAGCTTCAGACGAAGCCCCATTAGAGCAACCGACGAATCCGGCCAAAGCTAGACATGCTGATAAAACAACAGCACATTTTTTAACAAAATTTCTTTTTAGAATTCCTGACATTCGCAAATCTCCTCCTTCATATTTCAAATATAACAGGTTTTAATTCATATAGCATATAATGAATATTCTGTAAATACGCCTCAATTCACGACATTCCGACCTATGCGCTTTTTGAGTTGTTATCTTTTTTCTATTCACTATTTGGAGTTGATTTAAAATCAGCCTGCCCGCGATAAAGCAGACAGGCTATATTTACTTCAATCAATTTTTAATTACTTAAGATATCCATTAATCAGCGATGAAAGCTCATTAAAGTCTTTAACTCCAAGAAATTCATAAATGCCGTCAAGATTTATGGCGTCAAGACCAAGAGCTTTATAAAGCTGAGTTTCGATATCATCTAAAGCCCACTTGTCATCTGTTTTAGAACAAGTCACAGTTACTGTTGTTTCGTCTGTTTCTGCATTCTTAACCGCTGCAACCAGTTGCTCGCCGATAAACGCGTTAAGTTTTTCTTCCGAAGAAATAACATCTTCTGTCAGGCTTGTTGCCGCACTCGGGATATTATAAACTAATGCTGTGAGCATAGTGAGCGGCGTTTTTGTTGTAAATGTAATATCTACTGTTGCAGACTCCGCTCCACCATCAACTGTTATTGCTCCGATGCTATATGAAAAGCCATCCAGAATCTGCTGAGCAAATTCATCGTAGTCGATGCCTAATGCTTGAAGAGATGCGTCATTTTCTTCAAGCACGCCGGCAAGTTGTTCGCTGCCACTGGTTTTAAAAGAGTCGAGCTGAGATGATAAATCACTGGTAATTGCTTCTTTTTCTTTTGAATTACAACCACTCATAAATAACATTCCCAAAACAAGAATTGCGCACATCAAACAAGCTAAAGTTTTTCGTTTCATAAAAATCATTTCTCCCATCTTGTGTTGAAATATCCTATTTAGGGTATTTCAACACAACTTTAATATCAATTATTCATTGTCAAGAATTATTTTGTATAAACTTCCTTACCTTCGAAATAAACATTAGTAATTTCTGCTGTATGAATCTCATTGTCCGGTATAGAAGTCAAATCTTTACTAATAATTACAAAGTCCGCATATTTTCCTACTTCTATGGAACCACGTTCATCGGCAATTCCCATCTGGTAAGCACCATTTATAGTAAGAACATCCAAAGCTTCTTCAAGTGTCAGTTCTTCTGACTTATCAAAGTTACCCATGTGAGTTCCTTCCGGTATATACTCTGGATCCATAGTATCATTTACAGCCTTGAGCAACCGGTAAATCCTGCTAAAGCCATACATGTACATAAACATACAACAATGGCTCTTTTAACAAATTTGTTTCTTAACCTCGCTTTTTTATATAATCATAGCCGCTTTACTTCTCTTTTGGTTTAGCAACGTTATCCTAAATCGTGAAATCGAAAGTCAGAGCATCATCCTCAAAGAAGACAACCTTGAGTGATTTCTTGTTGCAGTTTGCTGTAGTCTGCCATACGGAAAGCCACTGTGTGCCTTCATCTCTAAGCTGCTGAACAGACTTTTCTCTTTCTTGCGCACCGGCTTCTTCCATTACTTCCAAAATCGTATCCTTATACTGATCATCAGCACACATATCAATTGTAAGCATACCGCCTAAAGCTTCATACTGTTCGCCTACACCACTGAATTCGCTGCGCGGGTCAAAGAGGCAGTTATATGGATCAAGTATCTGAGAATATCTTACCTTTTTCATAAGCGCAGTCATGTCTTCATCGCTTTTTACAGATCCGATTTCGGATTCCAAAAGCTCATATCTTCCGATGCCGCTTCCGATAATAGCTTTGTCTTTGTATTCATCATTAAGATAGAAATTGGTCTGGCAGTTTTGTCCGTCTATCCAGACAAGCTTATTATCTACGAGCTCAAGAACGCCATAGTGTCCGCTTGCGTCAGCCATGAAATAACCGCCGCCCCAGTTTACCTTGCCGTTACTCATTCCGTAAACGTTTAAAGTATTGGCAAGCTCTACCGCTTCGTCTACGGTTGCGCATCTTTCTCCTAAGTATCTTACCAGAGCCGGAAATGAAAGGCTTACCTCAGCATCCGGATTTGTTCCCGTTGATATTGATATACCTGTTTCTTCAGGCTGTTCGTCACGCATATCAGCTTCAATATAAAGGCCCTTCTCATTCATCACGTCCTCGGTGAAGAAAAGCAGCGTAAGAAGCTCGTCCTGAGTAACTCCGTTTTCCTTTACATCATCGAAGGTAGCTCCGTCAAAAGTATTATATGCAAGCCCTACAGTCTTATAAAATCCTTCCACATCGGTTTTGATAACATATGCAGGATTGTTGCTGTAGTAAAGGTCAAAGGAACGTCCGACAACCATGTCGCCGTTATCGAGAACCGTGCCTATTGCCGAACATCCGAATTGTCCGAACATTTCTTTATTTTTTGCAAGTCCGGCTTCATAGTCGATCTCAGTAATAACCGGGAGTTCAACAACATAGTCTCCGAGTACCTCGCCCATCAAATTGGTGTTTCCAGATTCTGTATCAGTTGAAGTTGAAGAATCGTTAGAGCAACCAACAAAACCCGTTAAAGCCATACATGTACATAAAGATACAACTATAATTTTTTTAATAAATTTGTTTCTTAAAATCTTCGTCATGCTTAACCTCTCTCATTATATAATCGTAGCCGCTTTACCTTTTATACAGGTTTGGCAACGCTATACTAAACCGTTAAATCGAAAGTCAGCGCATCATCCTCAAAGAAGACAACCTTGAGCGTTTTCTTGTTGCAGTTTGCTGTAGTCTGCCATGCGGAGAGCCACTGTGAGCTTTCATCTTTCAGTGTCTGCAGAGATTTTGCTCTTTCCTGCGCGCCGGCTTCCTCCATCGCCTCAAGAATAGCATCCTTATACTGATCATCCGCACACATATCGAGTGTAAGCATACCGCCGAAAGCTTCATACCCTTCCCCTACACCACTGAATTCGCTGCGTGGGTCAAAGAGGCAGTTATATGGATCAAGCATCTGGGAATATCTTACCTTTTTAATGAGTGCCATCATATCATCCTCGTTTTCCACAGCGCCGATTCCGGATTCCAAAAGCTCATATCTTCCGACGCCGCTTCCGATAATAGCTTTGTCTTTGTATTCATCATTAAGATAGAAATTGGTCTGGCAGTTTTGTCCGTCTATCCAGACAAGCTTATTGTCTACAAGCTCAAGAACACCATAGTGTCCGCTTTCGTCAGCCAGGAAATAACCGCCGCACCAGTTTAAGTCACCGTTACTCATTGCGTAAACATTTACAGAATTGGCAAGCTCAACTGCTTCATCTACAGTTGCACATCTTTCCGCTAAGTATCTTACCAAAGCCGGGAGGGAGCAGCTTACCTCCGCATCAGGATTGGTTCCCGTCGATATCGCTATGCCTGTTTCCTCTGGCTGTGCCTCTCGCATATTCGCTTCAACGTAAAATCCCTTCTCGTTCATGATTTCCCCGGTAAAGAAAACCAGGTTGAGAAGCTCGTCCTGAGTAATTCCGTTTGTCTTTGCCTCCTCAAAAGTGCTTCCGTCAAAGGTATTATATGCAAGTCCTACCGTCTTATAAAATCCTTCCACATCGGTTCTGATCACATATGCAGGATTATTGCTGTAGTAAAGATCATAGGAGCGTCCGATAACCATGTCCCCATTATCGAGAACCTTTCCTACTGCCGAACAACCGAATTGTCCGTACATTTCTTTCATTGTCTCCAGTCCGGTTTCATAGTCTATTTCGGTAACGACCGGAAGCTCAATTACATAGTCTCCGAGCACCTCGCCCATCACGTTGGTGCTTTCAGGTTCTTCAGATTCTTCGACTGTTGAACCGGAGCAGCCAACAAGGCCTGTTAAAACCACACATACTGATAAAACCACAGCACATGTCTTGAGAAAACTTCTCTTTTTTAAAATTTCTGTCATTTTCACATCTTCCTTTCTGTTTGTAATAAAAGTACGTCATAAAAGTACATGGCATTATTGAAATTATACAACAACTCTGTTGTCAAAATAAATATTTTTTGTCCACAGGTTCAGGTTTAGGCAAATTTTCGAAAAATTTTGAAAATTATCTAAACAGTTAAAAAAACGACCAGCAACAGGAGTTACTGGTCGATATATTTCTTATACAGATTAGCCAAGCAGCTTTTTCAAATCCTCTTCAGGAGTGCTTGTCGGAGCGATTCCGAAGTTTTCTACGAGGAAGTTCAGCACGTTAGGTGAAACAAATGCCGGGAGAGAAGGTCCAAGCAAAATGTTCTTAATTCCAAGATGCAAAAGCGTAAGCAGTATACATACAGCTTTCTGCTCGTACCATGAAAGCACCATAGAAAGCGGGAGCTCGTTTAAGCCGCATCCAAAAGCTTCAGCCAAAGCAGCAGCAACTTTTATAGCGCTGTATGCGTCGTTGCACTGACCCATATCCATAATTCTTGGAAGACCGCCGATTGTGCCGAGATCCAAATCATTAAAACGATATTTGCCGCAAGCAAGAGTCAGAACTACAGTATCAGCCGGAGTCTGTTTAACAAATTCCGTATAATAATTTCTGCCCGGTTTTGCTCCATCACATCCGCCAACGAGGAAGAAGTGCTTAATTGCGCCGCTCTTTACTGCTTCTATTACAGTATCAGCAACCGATAAAACAGCGCTGTGCGAGAAGCCTGTCATCACCTTGTCACCGCCATTTATTCCGGTAAATGCCTTGTCTTGAGGATATCCGCCAAGCTCCAGAGCCTTCTTGATTACCGCTGCAAAATTTCTGTCCTCACCAACATGCACAAGCTCAGGATATGACACAACTCCCGTAGTAAATACTCTATCAGCATAACTTGCTTTAGGAGGCATGAGGCAGTTTGTTGTAAAAAGAATCGGTGCAGGAATATCTGCAAACTCTTTCTGCTGATTCTGCCATGCAGTTCCAAAGTTACCTTTAAGGTGAGCATATTTTTTAAGCTCAGGATAAGCATGTGCCGGCAGCATTTCGCCGTGTGTATAAACGTTGATTCCCTTGCCCTCAGTCTGTTCGAGCAGGCATTTTAAATCATAAAGATCATGTCCCGAAATAACAATAAACGGTCCTTTTTCTACAACGAGACTTACCTCAGTCGGTACAGGATTGCCATAAGACTCAGTATTAGCTTTGTCAAGCAGCTCCATGCACTTGAGATTTACTTCGCCAACTTCCATAACTATAGGAAGCAGCTCATCCATACCCCAGTCTTTCATGCCGACAGCATAAAGTGCCTTGTAGAAAAACTTGCTTATAGCCGCATCTTTGTATCCGAGCGCCAGCGCATGATAAGCATAAGCAGCAACACCTCTGATTCCGAATAAAATAAGCGACTTCAAAGAACGAATATCTTCGTTTGCATCCCACAACTCATTCATATCATAATCGTCATTTTTATCACATGCCGAAGCACATGAGCCGCAAAGCGGAATGAGCTGCGCTTTTTCGTTTTGTACTTTTTCAATAAGCTTCGAAATTGTTTCGTTGTTGAAATTTACATTCGTAACTGTAGTAAACAATCCCTCGATTACCAATTTGTCGGTCTGTTCGCTAACAAGGTGCTCATTTCCTTCTACCGCTCTTGCAAGACCGATAAGCGCTCCCGTCAATTTGTCCTGAAGCTCTGCAACATCTGACTTTTTGCCGCATACTCCTGCGCCGCCTGTGCATGCAGAACAACCTGCTGTCTGTTCACATTGAAAACAAAACATCTTCTTTTCCATTTGCATCTCCTCCATTAATCCATTATTTTTCCGTCTGTAGATATAGTTACAACTCTCCACGGTATAAATTTACCGCTCGCTTGTAAAGCATTTTTCACTGCATTTTCTATGCCGCCGCAACAAGGCACCTGCATACGCGCAACAGTAACGCTTTTAATATCATTATTGGATATAATCGCCGTCAGCTTTTCGCTGTAGTCAACATCATCGAGCTTCGGGCAGCCAATTACAGTTATGTGATTTCTGATGAATTCATTGTGGAAATTTCCATATGCGTAAGCCGTGCAATCCGCCGCAACAAGGAGGTTTGCTCCGTCAAAGTATGGTGCTCTGATCGGCACAAGCTTTATCTGCACCGGCCATTGCATCAGCTGACTTTCTGCAGCTTCAGAAACAGGCTTAGGTGTTTCGCTTTTTCTGTTAAATAATTTTGATTGCATTCCCGGGCATCCGACAAATTCTACTTTTTTGTCTTTCTTTTCTTTTGCAGCAAGAACAGCCGCTTCATCGTAAGCCGGAGCCTCTCTTTTTTCAAACGTTATCGCATCAACCGGACAGGCAGGCAAACAATCGCCCAGACCGTCGCAATAATCCTCTCGAGTCAGCTTGGCTTTGCCATTTACCATTTCAATAGCTCCCTCGTGACAGGCTGCCGCACAAGCACCACAGCCGTTGCATTTTTCTTCATCTATTTTGATAATCTGTCTAATCATAATTTTTTCCTTTCCCAAATCCATTGACTTTATGGTTTGATTATAGTACATTAAATAAAACAATGCCGTTGTATTTACAACAGAAAGAGAGTTTTATGAAAAAATTTATTCCCATACTTAAAAGAACAAGGATGTTTGCCGGCGTCACCGAAGATGAGATTTTTTCCATCTTAACCTGTCTTAACGCCAAAGTTTTCAATTATCACAAAGGCGAATACGTATTCAGGCAAGGCGAATACCTGAGCGATATTACTATTTTGCTCGAGGGAAATTTATATATTCAAAACGATGATTATTGGGGCAACCGAAGCATTCTCGGGCAGATTTCCGTAGGCGAAATGTTCGGCGAAGCCTATGCCGCGCCGGAAAGCGGTGCGCTTCAAAACGATGTTGTTGCTGTAGAGGACAGTACAGTCATCTTTTTTAATGTGAAGCACATTTTGTCAACCTGTCCGACCGCCTGCCGTTTTCACTCAATGGTAATTCAAAATCTGTTTTTCGCAATTTCAGAAAAAAACAGAAAACTCGTTCAAAAACTGTCTCATATGTCCATGCGTTCAACAAGAGAAAAGCTGATTTCATATTTGTCAGAAGAGTCTAAAAAACAAAACAGCTCCAGCTTTACTATTCCTTTCAATCGTCAGCAGCTTGCAGACTTTTTGTCCGTTGACCGCAGCGCTATGTCAACGGAGCTGCGCAAAATGAAAACCGACGGACTTTTGGAATTTGATAAAAACTCGTTTAAACTGCTATAATCTTAGCTATTTTTGAAATTAATAAAACAGGGACTGCGGATTTTTATGTTTCCGAATTCCCTGTTTTTTGTTTATTGTAGCCCCCAGGCGGAGCGGCGCCCAGGTACGTTCCCTACGATTCTTCCACTTTATTCTTCTACAGGCAAAACGAGCCTCGAACAATATCGGCGCGCTTCGATCTCTCGCCCTGTGTAGGGTGCAACAATTCCAAGCACGCGAGGAAAACCCGCAGGTTTCAGCCCCCGTTCTTTAACTTCCCTGCCAAGCGTAAGCCATGCTTTCCCCACACCCTCATAACTTCCATAATAAAGCACTGACAGCACACGACACTCCGGCAGAGTGACCACCTCTTCGGGCAGGACTGACATCTTTACCGGCACGCAGGCAAAAATAGGATACGGCTCATCTGTGAGGTAGCCTTCCAAAAAATCCTGCCTGTTCTCTATTTCAAAAATCGGCTCGTTTGCGAGAACATCTCCTCTGCCGACACACTCTCCATAAAAATTATACATTGCATCGTACTTTTCAGCAATTGTATGTCCAAGGCACTCGCGCATACAGCAATCCACAGCAGGCAGCGTCATCATCTGCACAGAAATATCCGAATCTCCGCCTGCACGCAAGGTCAATTCCTCCACATTTCGCTGCAATTCTCCAAGGCGCTCCTGCATTATGCTAAGCATTTCCGCCACATCGCCTCCCTTGCTGAAATATGACTCAATCCGCGCCAGGTCTAATCCCATTTCCTTGAATTTTTCAATTTGCAAAACGCGGGCAATGTTGTGATTATCGTAATAACGCCGACCGCTACGCTCTTCTATATAGGCGGGCGTCAACAATCCTTTTTCCTCCATACGCAGCAGCGTACTTCGCGAAGTACCGCAGGCTTTAGCTGCCTGAGTAATTCGAAACATATTTTTATCTTCTCTCATTTTTCACTCCCAAAATTCACAAAATTCTCTCGAATTATTTATACCCTAAACGTTAAGTTTCTTAAACCTTTGCCATCTTACTTAAAATCCCTCTATCGAAATAAGCTGCGGGCCGGACGAACCCGGAGATATTTCATATGTGTTCATGATTATATACAAACCATGATCCATATAGAATTTAAAGTTTTTTATATCGTATTCCTCAATTCTTTGAGCGGCATCATCCACAAAAAAGTCTTTATCCTCGTTAATGTAATCGAGGCAAGCCTGCTTGATGGTTTTTTCAGCCTTGTCCGCATCCCCGTCAAATAAATCTACAACATTTAAAACTTCGCCTGTCTTCGCATCAAAGGTATGACCTTGATAATCTGCATTTGCCACACCTCCGCAATACCAGAATTCTTGTGTTCTGACACTTATGTATTTTTCGGTCATATACACGCCATCAACCCTGCTGGTACAAGAATAAGGAAAACCCTGAGTCATGCCGGCATCGATATCCGTCGAACCGGTATTATAAAAGTCCAGCCCGGCATCCGCAAGAAATTCCGCGCTCTTTTCTTTAAAATAAGCATTTATTTTTTCAGAAACCGCGTCGTTTCCTTTCATTACAAGTCTTTCGTAATAACATTCGCCAAAGCTCTGTCCTTTATATGTGCTCGTGCCATAATCCTTTGCAGTTACATATAAAGGGTCAGTATCTACTATGACAGTTTTTGTATCCTGATCCCAGCTGACCGAACAGCCTATAGCTTCAAGGACTGCCCTTATCGGCAGATATGTTCTGTTGCCGATTATAACCGCAACTGTATCGTTTTGAATATACTCGCCGTTTACCAGAATATAGCTTTTTCCGATAGGGACTTCTACATCAACATCGCCTTTGTTGACTATCGCAGTCCGGGTAACATCATCCCATTGCACATCACAGCCGGCAGTTTCCATTGTAAGTCTCAGAGGAACCTGAGTCCTGTTGTTCTGATCTATGAAAGGCATGCCGCTGTCTGCGCTGAATGTAACAGCTTTTCCGTCAATTGTGATGCCTGCATTATTGGCAGCAAAACAAACAAGAGAGGCTGACAGTATCAGTCCTAACACAATCAAAGTGTAAAAGATTTTTTTCATTTTGTTCTCCTCCGCTATCATTCTTTTAAAATTATTTTTTACCAAACCTATTATATACCATCTCTTATAAAAATCAAAACAGGAAATTTTTCGTAACCTTTTGCCCTGATTTCCGCAGCGAACGTACCTGCATGTCGTTGCCTATAAACGCACATTTATAAAAAAGTGCGAGGCGATAAAGTTGGAAATTCAACGTTTATCGCCTCTTTGTATTTTTCAGCCGTCAACCCCTGAATTGTACGGTATGATTAACTTATCCGCCTATATATTCATCGATGCTTGCTGCTGCAACCTTACCTGCGCCCATCGCCTTTATTACGGTTGCTGCGCCCGTAACTGCATCGCCGCCTGCAAAAATTCCCTGACGGTTCGTTGCCGTATTATCATCAGTTCCCACTCCGCCTTTTTTATTTGCCTGCAAATTTTCAGTTGTATCTAATATAAGCGTATTGAGCTTTGTGCCTATAGCCATTATTACACAATCTACGTCGAGTACAAAGTTAGAACCCTTTATTTCTTCAGGTCTCCTTCTTCCCGAAGCGTCCGGTTCGCCAAGCTGCATCTTAACACATTCAATTCCGCATACATGACCGTCCTCACTGCCCTTAATGTCGATAGGATTCGTCAGATATCTGAACTCTATCCCCTCTTCCACCGCATGATGGATTTCTTCAGCACGCGCCGGAATTTCATTTTCCGAGCGGCGGTATATGATATATACATTTTCAGCGCCCATGCGTTTTGCGCATCTCGCCGCATCCATGGCTACATTTCCTCCGCCTACTACGGCGATATTATTCGCCTTCAATATAGGCGTATCATATTCCGGCAAATATGCTTTCATCAGATTTATTCTGGTCAGGTACTCATTTGCGGAGCATACCCCCAGCAAATCCTCTCCCGGAATATCCATAAAAGCCGGAAGCCCTGCGCCAGTGCCTATAAATACAGCTTCAAAATTTTCTTCTGCAATCAGCTCATCTACAGTCATAGCCTTACCCACTATAGCATTAGTAACAAACTTAACGCCCTTAGCTTCAAGCTTTGCGACCTCCGATTCAACTATTTTCTTTGGCAGACGAAACTCAGGAATACCATAAACGAGCACTCCGCCGGTCTTATGAAGGCTTTCAAAAACCGTAACATCATAACCCTTGTTTATCAGATCTCCTGCACAGGCAAGCCCCGCGGGGCCGGCTCCGATAACCGCAACTTTATGAGAATTGTTTTGCTTAACCTCTATCTTTTCGTCTCCATAATGTTCAGCGTGCCAGTCAGCAACAAACCTTTCCAATCTGCCTATAGCCACAGGTTCGCCCTTTATTCCGCGAACACATTTTCCCTCGCATTGATTTTCCTGAGGGCAGACGCGACCGCATATCGCAGGCAGAGAACTCGTCTCGCTTATAATCTGATAAGCTTCCTCAAATTCTCCGATAGCCACCTTAGCTATAAAATTCGGAATTTTTACCATAACCGGGCATCCTGACATGCAAGGTTTCTTTCTGCATTTCAGACATCTCATAGCCTCGCTTACAGCCATCTCTTTCGTATATCCCAGCGCAACTTCCAGAAAATTCTTGTTTCTTACTTCAGGAGCCTGTTCCGGCATAAGATTCTTTTTACTACCCATGTTAATCATAATAACGAACACCTCCTGTTAATCGGCATACGTGAGCCCGATCTTCCGCTTCCTGATCCTTATAATAATTGCTTCGTCTTATAAGCCCATCCCAATCTACGAGAGCGCCGTCAAACTCCGGACCATCCACACATACGAACTTATCCTCTCCGCCTATCTTGCATCTGCATCCTCCGCACATTCCTGTTCCGTCTATCATATATGCCGTCAGAGATGCTACTGATTTTATATTATTCTCCTGCGCTATTTCACATACGAACTTCATCATCATCGGAGGCCCTACAGCGATAATCTCGTCGTAAACATTTCCGTCCTCGATAAGCTGTTTGAGTTTATCGGTTGTAAAAGCTTTTTCGCCATATGAACCGTCATCAGTCACAACATAAAGCCTGTCAACACCTTGTCTGAACTCATCTTCAAGAATTACAAGCTCCGCGGTCTTAAACCCCTCGATCATGTCAACCTCTACACCTGCTTTTTTCATGCCGGTAGCCAAAGGATATGCAAGAGCATTTCCTGTTCCGCCGCCCACAACACAAACCTTTTTCAGCCCTTCCATGTGAGTAGGTTTTCCCAAAGGCCCTACTATATCTGCAAAACAATCTCCCACTTCAAGCTGATCCATCATCATCGTAGTCCTGCCTACAGCAGCATAAATAAGGTCTATAGTTCCTTCCTCAGAATCATGACCTGCCATCGTCAGCGGAATCCTTTCTCCGTATTCATCAATACGCAGTATAATGAACTGTCCCGGTTTTGCATGTTTTGCAACAAGAGGAGCGTATATTTTGAGCCATACCATGTTAGAATTAAGTCTTCTTTTGTAAGTTACTTCAAACTTTTTCATTTCGTTCGCCCCCTCTCCTAATTATCCATGCTTTTCTTTCTTTTAAGAAGAGTTTCATATCTTTCTTTAGCCGAGCTTTCCGCTTTTGCGAACAGCTCTTCTGATATTTCAGGGAATTTAAGCTTCAAAGCATTATATCTGACTTCTCCCATGATAAACTGCTGATAATTTTCGGTAGGCTCGCCGCTGTCGATGGAAAGCGGATTTTGTCCTTTTTCCCGGAGAGCAGGATTGTATCTTATCAAATTCCAATATCCGGATCTTACCGCATGTCTCATTTCTTCCATAGATTTATTCATTCCTGCTTTTACTCCATGGTTTATGCAAGGCGAATAAGCTATTATCAGTGAAGGGCCGTCATATTGTTCAGCTTCTCTGATAGCTTTCAAAGCCTGCGCCGGGTCTGCGCCCATTGCTATTTGAGCCACATATACATAACCATAAGCCATTGCTATCTGAGCCAGATCTTTTTTCTTTACAGTTTTTCCGGAAGCGGCAAACTTAGCTATCGCACCTATCGGTGTAGCTTTAGATGCCTGCCCGCCGGTATTTGAATATACCTCCGTATCAAATACCATCACATTTACGTTTTCGCCGGACGCAAGCACGTGATCCAAACCGCCATATCCTATATCATATGCCCAGCCGTCTCCGCCGAATATCCACATGGACGGTTTTGTAAGCAAGTCGTTGTTTTCAACTATAAATCGGGCATCGCTATTGCTCTTTTCGAGACTTGTACAAGCTTCAAGAAGTACATCGCCTGTTTTTCGGGAAGCTTCAGGATTTTCCATAGCCTTTAGCCAAGCCTTCGCAGGCTCGCCCACTACATCAACGAGTCTTTCTGCCGCAGATTTAAGCTCATTTCTTCGCGCATTCACAGAAACAGCCATTCCAAGACCAAACTCCGCATTATCCTCAAACAGAGAATTTGCCCACGCAGGTCCTTTGCCTTCTTTATTTACGGTATATGGCGAGCTTGGTGCGCTGCAGCCCCAGATTGACGAACATCCCGTTGCATTTGCGATAAACATCCGTTCTCCGAAAAGCTGTGTAATAAGCTTCGCATAAGGCGATTCTCCGCAGCCAGGACATGCTCCCGAAAATTCCATCAAAGGTTGTTTAAACTGAGAGCCTTTTACTGTATCAGGCTTAACTGAAATTACCTTATCTTCAACATCATTGAACAGATAATCAAATTTTTCCTGCTGCTGCTCAACATAATCATCCTCGAAATTAATCATATGCAGAGCTTTTTCTCTTGACGGACAAACCTCTGCACACGAACCACAGCCGGTACAATCAAGCGTAGAAATTCCTATAGTGAAATATTTTCCTTTTTCACCCTTCATAGGAATCGCCGACTCACCTACAGCGCCCTTTTCGTCTTCGTTA
Source organism: Oscillospiraceae bacterium (assembly GCA_963640885.1). Lineage (GTDB taxonomy): Bacteria > Bacillota > Clostridia > Peptostreptococcales > Anaerovoracaceae > UBA1739. The sequence continues at coordinate 20,536 of CAVIBE010000133.1, forward strand.
AGAACGAACGGTCTTATAGCTGCATGAGGACATACAAACGAGCACCAATTACACTGGATACATTTCGACATATCCCACTGTGGAACATCTGCTGCTATTCCTCTCTTTTCAAATGCCGCAGTTCCCGCAGGCACCATTCCGTTTGCCGTATCAAGGAAGCTTGAAACAGGGATATTATCACCCTCCATAGAATTCATAGGCGCGAGAACCTGGTTAAGATATTCCGTATGAATCTTGTCTCTGCCTTGCATAGGCTCGACAACTTTGCAATCCTCAGCTGTTTTCCAGCTTTCCGGGATTTCTACCTTGTGAGTATGCGTCACTCCGGCGTCAATTGCTTTGAGATTCATCTCTACAACATCTTCTCCCGCTTTTCCATAGCTTTCTCTGACAGCGTCTTTCATATATCCCACAGCTTCTTCAATCGGAATTATATCCGCAAGCTTAAAGAATGCTGCCTGAAGAACACTGTTCGTTCTTCTTGCTCCAAGACCTATGCTTTTGGCAATCGAAACCGCATCGCAGGTATAGAAATTCACATCATTATTTGCTATATATCGTTTTACTTTTGCCGGAAGATGTTTGTCAAGCTCCTTATCATTCCATACACAGTTAAGCAGGAAAAATCCTCCCGGTTTAACGTCTTCCACCATATTGTATTTATAAATATAAGACGAATTGTGGCAAGCTACAAAATCCGCCTGTTTTACATAATAAGTAGATCTTATCGGTTCGTCTCCGAAACGCAGATGCGAAATGGTAACACCACCGGATTTCTTTGAATCATACTGGAAATATGCCTGAACTTTTTTATCTGTATGATCGCCAATAATCTTTACGCTATTCTTGTTTGCTCCTACTGTACCGTCTGCACCAAGTCCCCAGAATTTACATGCTTTAGTGCTTTCAGGCGCAACATCCGGATTTTCGCTCGGGGTCAATGACAGCCCCGTAACATCATCATTTATGGAAATAGTAAACTCACTCTTAGGATTTTCGCACCAAAGATTTTCATAAACAGCCAACACATCGCCCGGTTGAGTATCTTTAGAACCCAGCCCGTAACGCCCTCTTACTATAAGAGCTTTTTCAAACTGACTTCCCCTTAATGCCGATACAACATCCAAATACAAAGGTTCGCCTACTCCGCCCGGCTCCTTGGTTCTGTCAAGAATAGCAATTTTCTGAACAGACTCAGGAATTACTTTGAGCAGATATTCAGTTGAAAACGGTCTGTACAAGTGAACCTCTATAATTCCAACTTTCTTGCCTTTATTTCTTAAATAATCTATTACTTCTTCAGCGGCATCGCAAACAGAACCCATAGCTATAATTATCTCAGTTGCTTCCGGGTCGCCATAATAATTAAACGGCTTATAATCGGTCCCGATTTTTTCGTTTACCTTATCCATGTATTTTGCAACAATATCCGCTGTATTAAGATATACAGGATTGCATGCTTCTCTGTGCTGGAAAAAAGTTTCCGGCTGTTCTGCACTTCCCATGCTATGCGGATGATTAGGGTTCAAAGCATTTTCCTTAAACGCTTTTACAGCTTCCCAATCTACCATGTCTTTCAGTTCGTCATAATCCCAGATTTCTATTTTCTGATTTTCGTGAGAAGTTCTGAAACCATCGAAAAAGTGCAGCATCGGCAGCTTTCCGGCAATCGTCGCAAGGTGAGCTACCGCAGCCAGATCCATAACCTGCTGAACGCTGTTAGATGCCAGCATCACAAATCCCGTCTGGCGGCATCCCATTACATCGGAATGGTCTCCGAAAATTGAAAGCGCATGAGTCGCCAAAGCTCTTGCAGCAACGTGAAAAACAGTAGGCGTCTGTTCTCCGGCGAGCTTATACATATTAGGTATCATCAAGAGTAGCCCTTGTGAAGCTGTGAAAGTAGATGTATATGCTCCGGCAGCTATAGCACCGTGTACAGCTCCCGCCGCACCGCCTTCAGACTGCATTTCGACAATCTTTACCGGTTCTCCGAATATGTTTAATCTGTTTTGGGAAACCCATTCATCCATGCTTTCAGCCATAGGTGAGGATGGTGTTATCGGATAAATCGCTGCAACTTCAGAAAACGCATATGCAACATGAGCTGCCGCAGTATTTCCATCCATAGTCTTTAATTTTCTCATACTCACCACTCTCCCTTCGCCATGTTCAAAATTTTATTCTGAAGATAAAGATATTCCGGAACAGTTCTTTGTTTTATAATATTTCTCGGACAGACATATTGACATATATGGCAGTCTGCGCACAGTTCCGTATCAATAACCGCATGAGCGTCAGCCATGTATATTGCTCCGTTAGGGCAGTTATCCTTGCACGTTTCACATCCTATGCAGGCTGATTCACAGATCTCGGTTTTATCCATATGATCATCGGCCGACCTGCATGGAATCATCTTTGCTCCTTTATAATCCACCAGACTTATCATATTTCTCGGACATTCAACAATACAGTCTCTACATCCCACACATTTCTCAATATCTACAAAAGCAGTTCCGTTAACTATCTGCATAGCGCCAAAACGACAGACTTTCGTGCAGTCTCCTAATCCGACGCAGCCGTTTGTGCAAAGTCCATGCTCTCTTGCATCCTGTCTTGATACCGCTTCCTTACAGGTTTTTACGCCCTCATCGTTGTAAATGCGGGAGGCTTTTTCTCCGCCTACACACTTTACAAAAGCTACTTTTTCTTTTTCCTTTGCTAAATCGTGAGCGGTGTCTATAATTATTTTCTTCCTGCAGCTTATTGTACAAGCAATACATCCCACGCATTTGTCATAATCTATAACAGCATGATTATCTATTACTTTTACTGCTCCCTCAGGACAGACAAGTTCACATTCGCCGCATCCGATACAGCCATAACCGCAGGTTTTTCTTACCCTGAATTCGTCCTTCTTTTTGGATGAACACGGAATAAATTTGGTCGTATCCGCAGGAATCATAGATATTATTCCCTGTACGCACGATCCGTCCGCCGCACAGGCTCCGCATCCGTTGCATTTTTCTGTATCGATTGTTACTCTGCCATCTACAAAAGAGATTGCCCCGAATGTACAGACAGAAATGCAGCTTCCCGCTCCCAGACATCCGGATGTACATTGACCTCTTTTAAAGCCTTCTTCTATTACCGCCTCGCAAGACGTATAATGGCCGTTATCAAAATGCTCGCCGTTTCCGGCTGATTTTCCGGCGCAGGCAATAAAAGCCATTTTCTTTTCTATCTCCCGGGTATCTACACCTACTATCTCAGAAATCTTGTCTACAATCTCCTGACTGCAGGCAGGACATAAAGTTACGTCCACGGTTTCTGCAATTGACTCTGCACACTCGGCACAAGTCTTTTTGCCGCAGCCGCCCCGACCGCTGCAGTCCGTACCCGGAAGCAAAGCTAAAATCTGCTCTGCAAGGTTTTTACTAACACTGTCATTTACCTTCATTATACATTCCTCCTTCCTGATAATGATATTGTGATTTTGTTAACTCAATCTTATTCCATGACCATTATAAAGT